>JAOUIM010000477.1 GCA_029884035.1 Aquincola sp.
CGCCCGAGCAGTCCTCGCATTGGCTCGCCGCTGCAGTTCCATGACCTCGGCTTCAGTCAAGTTCATCGCACCCTCCACAGGTGCAATGATACTTCCTGTTCAAGCGTTACAGTCCACTAGTGGTAGTCATCCTCCCGCTGGTGGCGCAGTGCCGACACGGCGACCTCGTGATCGCTGATGATCTCGAACAGCGCGACATAGCCTGAACCGCCAAACGGTATGACCAGTTCGCGTTCGAGCGGATTGCTGCCCACCTTGCGGCAGGTGTACGGATTGCGCTCGAGTACCCGCATCTCGTTGAGGATCGCATCGACCGCATGGACTGGCAGATCGAAGTCACCGTGCTGCACCGCCTGCTCGACGAGGAATTCCTCGATCCGTTGCAGGTCTTCCAACGCCTCGCGGGTCAGGCGAATCGAGTAGCTCACGCCCTCCGGGCCGGCGGCTTCTGGCGGCGGCGGTGCTCCTCCATGCGCTTGTTGAGGCGAGCGCGCATGCGACCGAGCACTTCTTCAGCGGGGTAGAACTCGCCAGTGCGTTTCGCCGCGGCGAGCGACGCCCGGCCCCGAGCCAGGAACTCCTCCTGTGCCTTGCGCCGCCGTGCCGCCTGCAACGCCGCGGCCTCGACGAACTCCGACAAGCTTTCGCCTTCGTGCAGCGCCGCTTCGATCTCTTGACGCACGGCGGGCTCGACGCGGACGGGAGGCAACTGAGCTGTCTTCATGCTAGTCAATGTAGCGCAATTGCTATGCGCATGCAACCGCGGTGTTTGCCGTGCGATCGGGCATCGCTCGGCGGTCTCAAAGGGCCGGTTCGGAGGTGCAAGGCCGGCGGGATTCCGAGGGGTTCGACCTTGGTGTCCACATAACCGACCCATCAGCGACACTCATGACACCGGCCACGTTGCCGCAAAGCTCTGCCGCGCTCCGCGCGAGTCGTCAGCCCTGCATCTGCAAGAGGATGGTGCGCTCGAGGCCCGCGTAGCGATGGACGAGCGCCTCGCGATACGCTGCGTTGGCCATCATTGCAAGAAAGTGCTGGCGGCTCGGGTAGCGGACCAGCAGGCACTTGTCCCAGTCCTCGGTGGCGTCGCCGATGAAGGTCCTGTCGACCTGCCCCTCCCATACCACCTGGGCGCGGCTCACGTCACCCACCGTTTCCACGAATGCCGTCTGGTACCTGCGGTAGGCGTCCGCACCGGAGCAGGGCGCGTGGGGCGACCCTGCGGGGTAGTTCGCATGCTCGCGGAACTTCAGAAGATTGAGCATCACCACCGGGCCGTCGGGGCCGGCATCGCGCAATGCGCGCACCTGAAAGGCCGTGGGGTCGATGGACGGATCGAAGTTGGCGGGAGGGAAGCTCATGGGTCGGCCCTGTCTGATTCCACGGGGTGCATGCGCGAGCTCGCATTGTGGATGCGAGCACGATCGCAGCGATGTTGTGACCCGCCTGTAAGCCGCCGGCCAGCAACGACCGCAGGTGTCCGACAACCCTTAACTCCAGGAGACATCGACCACAGTCAGCTTGACTCCCGCAATTCGCAGCGAATGGATCGCCTCGGTGAAGCGCGCAACGCGCTGCCGCGTACTCACCAGCGCGGAGGCCGCTTGTCGATGAAGGCCTGCACGCCTTCGAGCGCCGTCTCGTCCATCATGTTGCAGGCCATCGTGCTGCCTGCGTCGGCATAGGCCGCCTCGATCGGCTTCTCGAGCTGGCGGTAGAACAGGCCCTTGCCGGCCGCGATGGCCACGCGCGGTTTCGCGACGATGGCGGCCACAAGGCGCTCGACATCGGCATCGAGCGCGTCGGGCGCCGCGACGCGATTGATCAGGCCCTTGGCCTTGGCCTCCTCGGCGGAGATGAAGTCGCCGGTGACGAGCATCTCGAACGCGGCCTTGCGGCCGAGGTTGCGCGACAGCGCCACGCTGGGCGTCGAGCAGAACAGGCCCACGTTGATGCCGCTGACGGCAAAGCGCGCGTCGCTGGAGGCCACCGCCAGGTCGCACATCGCCACCAGCTGGCAGCCGGCCGCGGTGGCGGTGCCGTGCACGCGCGCGATCACCGGCACGGGCAGCTTCTGGACGGTCATCATCATGCGGCCGCATTGCGCGAACAGGCGTTCGTAGTAGTCGAGCGCCGGCGCGGCGCGCATCTCCTTCAAGTCATGGCCGGCGCAGAAGGCACGGCCGGCCGCGGCGATGACGACCACGCGTGCACCGGCATCGGCCATCACCGCATCGAGCGCGACCTGCAGCGCCTCGAGCATCGCTTCCGAGAGCGCGTTGTAGGCCTCGGGGCGGTTGAGCGTCAGCGTCACGACGCCGCGCGCGTCCTGTTGCTTCAAGACCAGGGGTTCAGCGGCCATCTCGGTCTCCTTGCTTCGGCTATTCGATCGCGCTCGCGCTCTTCGCGCGCTCGCGCAACTGGAACTTCTGGATCTTGCCAGTGGAGGTCTTCGGGATCTCCTCGAAGCGGATCTCGCGCGGCACCTTGTAGCCAGCAAGCAGCCCCTTGCAGTGCGCGATCAGTTCGGCGGCCGTGACGGCGGAGCCCGGCTTGGACTCGACATACGCGACCGGGGTCTCGCCCCACTTCGGATCGGGCTTGGCCACCACCGCGCAAGCCAGCACCGCCGGATGGCGGTACAGCGCGTCCTCGACTTCGAGCGAGCTGATGTTCTCGCCGCCGCTGATGATGATGTCCTTGCTGCGGTCCTTGATCTTCACGTAGCGGTCGGGTTCCATCACCGCCAGGTCTCCGGTGTGGAACCAGCCGCCGGCAAACGACTTCC
>JAOUIM010000479.1 GCA_029884035.1 Aquincola sp.
CGGCCGTTTCAGCCGAACGTGGACGGCATTTCAGCCGAACGTGGACGCCATTTCAGGCTGATCGTGGACGACGTTTCAGCCTGATCGTGGACGATTGCGGAGCGCGCGAGTGATCTTGACCGCGGGCATGCTGGCCGATTTTTCGGCCTGCTATGCCCACCAACAGGATCACGATGCGTCAGATACGACAGGCCCTGCGCCTGCACCTTGAAGCCCGGCTGAGCTACGGCCAGATCGCCCGCGCCGTGGGCATCGGCAAGGGCACGGTCGGCAAGTTCATCGTCCTGGCCCGCGCCGCCGGCGTGGACTGGGCCGTTGCGCAGTCGCTCAGCGACGAAGAGCTCGAAGCCCGGCTGTACCGGCCCGCCGTGCCGCGCGCGAGCCACCAGCTCGAGCCCGACTACGCCTGGATCCACCAGGAACTCAAGCGCCCCGGCGTCACGTTGCAGTTGCTCTGGGAGGAGTACCAGCGAGACGCCGAGCTGGCCTACAAGTACACGAGCTTCTGCGTCAAGTACCGCGCCTGGGCACAGGCTCTGAAGCGCTCGATGCGCCAGACCCACATCGCCGGCGAGCGTCTGTTCGTCGACTACGCCGGCCAGACGGTGCCGGTGATCGATGCGCTCACGGGCGAGATCCGTCGCGCCCAGATCTTCGTGGCTGTGCTGGGAGCGTCGAACTACACCTACGCCTGCGCCACCGCGACGCAGACGGCCGCCGACTGGGTCAGCTCGATCATCGGCGCGCTGGAGTTCATCGGCGGTGTGCCGCGCCTGATCGTGCCCGACCAGACGCGTGCCCTGATCGCACGCCCCGACCGTTACGAGCCGGCCGTCAACCGCCTGGTCGACGAGTTGTGCGAGCACTACGACGTGGCGGTGCTGCCGGCGCGCCCGGCGCATCCGCGCGACAAGCCCAAGGTCGAAGTCGGGGTGCAAGTCGTCGAGCGCTGGATCCTCGCGCGCTTGAGGAACCGGCGCTTCTTCAGCCTGGCGGAGCTGAACGCGGCCATCGCCGAACTGCTCGCCGATCTGAACCGGCGCGCGTTCAAGAAGCTGCCCGGCTGCCGCGCCAGCGCCTTCGACGCCCTGGACCGGCGCGAGCTGCGGCCGCTGCCGGCCACGCGCATGCCCATCGCTCGCTTCAAGCGTGCCCGCGTGAACATCGACTACCACGTCGAACTCGACGGCCACTACTACAGCGTGCCGCACCGGCTCGTGCGCACCGAGGTCGAATTGCGCGTCACTGCCACGACGGTGGAGATCCTGGCCGGCAACCAGCGTGTGGCCGTGCACGCCTACAGCAGCCGGCGCGGCGCGCACACGACGCTGGCCGAGCACATGCCGGCGTCGCACCGCGCGCACCGCGAGTGGACGCCGCAGCGGTTGATCGCCTGGGGCGAACGCATCGGCGCGGCCACGGCTGCCGTTGTGCGTTGGCAGATGGAGCACCGCCCGCACCCCGAGCAGGGCTACCGCGCCTGCCTGGGTCTGCAGCGCCTGGCGCGCCAGTTCGGCGCTGCGCGACTCGACGCGGCGTGCGCGCGGGCGCTGTCGATCCGCTCGCCGACCTACCGCAGCGTGAACTCGATCCTGGCCGCCGGGCTGGATCGGCAGCAGGTGCCGGCCGCGCCGGCGCAGGCCGCACTGCCGCTGCACGAGAACGTGCGCGGCCCCGATTACTACCACTGACCCGCTACGACTGACGAAGGAGAACTGCTCTTGCTCAACGAACACACCCTGGACCAACTGCGCGGCCTGCGCCTGGACGGCATGGCCCACGCACTGGCCGACCAGGCCACCAGCGCCGCCGCGGCCGAGCTGGCCTTCGACGAACGCCTGGCGATGCTGGTGCAGCGCGAGATCGACTGGCGCGACAGCAAGCGCCTGGCGCGGCTGCTCAAGGCGGCCAAACTCAAGGTCGGCAGCGCCTGCATCGAAGACATCGACTGGCGCGGCTCGCGCGGACTGGACCGCCACCTCCTCACCGCGCTGGCCGGCGGCGACTGGCTGCGCCACGGCCACAGCGTCCTGATCACCGGCGCCACTGGGGTCGGGAAGACATGGTTGGCTTGTGCACTCGCACAGCAGGCGGCCCGCTCGGGCTTCACGGTGCTGTACATGCGCGCGCCACGCCTGCTCGAGGAACTGCGCGTCGCCCACGGTGACGGCAGCTTCGGCCGGCGCCTGGCGCAACTGGCGCGCATCGACCTGCTGGCCATCGACGACTTCGCGATCGCGCCGATCACGGCGGCCGAGCGCAATGACTTGCTCGAACTGCTGGACGATCGCGTCGGCACGCGCGCCACGTTGATCACGAGCCAGTTGCCGGTGACGGCCTGGCATGAGTGGCTGAACGACCCGACGCTGGCCGATGCCATCCTCGACCGCATCGTGCACGGCGCGCACAAGATCGCGCTCAAGGGCGAGTCGATGCGCAAGAAGCAGGTCAAGCCATGACCGCTTCGCGCAGTCCATGCAGCGTCGCCGTCGCGCCGTCGAACACGGCTTGCCCACCGCGGCGGTCGTTCGTCGCAAGCGACGCCCGCCGCCGTGGACAAGCCTGCCTCGAACACAGCTCAACCATGCCCGCCTTCGGCGCCGCGTTGACCACCCCGGCGATGCTCGCCGGCGTGGACAACGCTCAGCGCTTGGGCGCCATCGTGGACGACTGCGATACGATGAACCCAGTCACTCGCGGGCTTCCGTGATCGTCCACGATCACGCTGAAACGCCGTCCGCGATCACGCCGAAACCGGCGTCCACGATCGCTGAAATGCGCAGATCAC
>JAOUIM010000478.1 GCA_029884035.1 Aquincola sp.
GCCGGGGCGCTGATCGAGCCACTATATGGTCCGTGGCCTTCCACGTCTGAGGGCCCACGGTCGATCTGGCTTTCCAAACGTTCTAAGCGATGTCATCTGTTGTGACGGGTTTCGGATGCCGGCCCATCACTGCCATCGACACGCGCACGATCGGGCCGGCGTTCGAAAGCCGCCAGGGAAGGAAGGCGCGGGGACTGGGGCACCAGGTCTCAGCAGGCGCTATGGGGATTTGGTTGGCACCGTCGGTGCAGCGTGAGCCTCGACGGGCAGGTGGCGCCGACAAGAATGATCATCGACACCCGTTTCCAGGCCGGACCAGGTTCGAGGCAGTGACCTCTCCGGAGTGCGCGAGGCCTTTTCCACACGGTTGATCGGCGATCGGGCCGATCGCCATCGTGGCCGGTCATCGACCAGCAGCGCAGGCGAGCAGCATTCATGGGCGAGGCGGGTGCGCGCGCGATCATGACGTGTCGATCCGGATCACATTCGCCGGCACGGTCGGCTTGTTGCGCGGCGTCGTGCCGGCCTCGAACAGCTCGATGATGACCATGCGGCCACCGCAGCACGGGCAGGGATGGACCGGCTTGTCCGTGGCCTCGGTAGCGGAAGGTGCTCGATCCTGTATCGTCGTGCGTGGTGATTGTGGCGGCGTTGCCATCGCGATCAACGCGCGCGCCCGCGCCAGCGTATCGGCCTTTGCCTTGCTGCGCGCCAGAAGTCCGTAATGGCGAATGCGATGGAAGCCCTTCGGCAGAACGTGCAGCATGAAGCGGCGGATGAACTCGGCCGGCGCGACCGTCATGGTCTTGTAGCGCTCTGGGCCTTCGACCCGATAATCCTTGTAGCGGAACGTCACACCCTTCTCGTCGGCGCTTATCAGCCGGCTGTTGGAGATCGCGACGCGGTGTGTGTATCGCGCGAGATAGGCAAGCACGGCCTCGGGTCCCGCGAACGGGCGCTTGGCGTGAACGTGCCACCTGGTGGTGTAGAGCGGTTCCAGCCATGCCTTGAACGCGGCCTTGTCCGCAAGATCGGCGTGATCGCCGAAGAACTGCAAGCGGCCGGCCTCGTGCGCCGCCTTCAAAACGCTGAGCATCTTGCCCCGGAACATTCGCGACAGAACGGGCACCGGCAACAGAAAGTCCTCCGAGCTGCTGATCCAGCGAGAACCATCAGCTGCGATGCCGCCGCCAGGCACGATCATGTGCACGTGCGGATGATGCGTCATTGCCGAGCCCCACGTGTGCAGCACCGAGGTGAAGCCGATCTTCACACCCAGACGCTTGGGGTCGGCTGCGATCGTCAGCAGCGTCTCCGCGCTCGCCTTCATCAGCAGGTCGTAGATCACCGCCTTGTTGTGATACGCGATCGCGCCGATCTTCGGCGGCAGCGTAAACACGACGTGGAAGTAGGGCACCTCCAGAAGCTCGGCCTTGCGCGCCTCCATCCACGCGCGGGCCTGGCTGCCTTGGCACTTCGGGCAATGCCTATTGCGGCAACTATTGAATGCGATCGCCGTGTGGCCGCACGCGGGGTTTGCGCAGCGCGCAACATGGCCGCCGAGGTCTGCCGTGCGACAAGCCTCGATCGCGTTCATCACCTTGAGCTGCGCATGAGAGAGGTGGCCCCGCATGGTGCGACGCCAAACGGGACCGTGGTCGCGGAAGATATCCGCGACCTCCAGCGCTGAACGGGACATGCTCGCCGCCGGTTACTTCGGCGCACCCTTCTCAGCGCTGAGCGGCGTGAGCTGATCGAGCGGGCTCAGCACATCGCGCAGAACCTTGCTCGCCACGTGCGCATAGCGCGCCGTCGTATCCAACTTCGAATGGCCCAGAGCCACCTGGATCACGCGGATGTCGGTGCCTTGCTCCAGCAAGTGCGTCGCAAAGCTGTGCCGTAACGTGTGCGGCGACACGCGCTTCTCGATACCGACCGCTCGCGCGGTCTCGGTGACGACCCGATAGAGCTGGCGTGCCGTGATCGGCAGCAGCGGATCTCGCCCCGGAAACAGCCACGTCGTCGGCTGCCCAACTAACCACCACTCCTGCAGCAACTCCAGCAGCCGCGGCGACAGCATGCCGTTACGGTCCTTGCGCCCCTTGCCTTGCTCCACGCGCAGCACCATGCGATCGCTGTCGATGTCGGACACCTTGAGGTTGGCGACCTCGGAAACGCGCAGGCCCGCGCCATAGGCAACGCCGAGGGCGGCCTTGTACTTCGGACCGGGGGCCGACTCGAGAAGCAACAGCACTTCGTCCGTCGTCAAAACCACGGGTAGCTTCTGCGGCTGCTTCACGATCCGCAGATGCCGCGCCATGTCAGGCCGGTTGCAGGTCGTCGTGAAGAAGAACCGCAGCGCCGCCGTCGCGCCGTTCATGGTCGGTGGCTGCACGCCCTGCTCGCGCTGGTGCAGTTGGAACAGGCGCAGGTCCTCGCCCTCCGCCGTGTCCGGCGAGCGTCCGAGGAAAAGTGTGAAGTTCTTAACGTGACGGATGTAATCGCTTTGCGTCTTCTCGCCGAAACCACGGACGGTCATGTCCTCGATCATGCGGCGGCGAAGCGGGCTGATGGGCTTGGTGATTGCAGTTGTCTGGCTGGCAGGCGTCGTGCTCATTGGGGTGCTCCAGGTCTCGAGGTGGAGGTTGCTTGACCCCTCGATCCTCGAGACCGGGCACTTCCCATCCCGTTACCGCGCTACCCTGCCCACATCACTCCCCGCCAATCCGCCAACCACCGTTCCCCGCGCGCCACAGGCTGGCGCGTAGCGCCTTCGTTCTGTGCACCC
>JAOUIM010000086.1 GCA_029884035.1 Aquincola sp.
GAAGCCGACTTCTTCAACGATTTGGTACAGCGCACCGGTTGCTGGTTGCTGCTGGACGTCAATAACCTCGTGGTCAACGCGCTCAACGCGAAGGCCGGCGATCCGGTGGCCACGGCGTGCGCCTTCGTCGATACGATCGATCCGCGCCATGTCGGCGAGATCCACCTGGCCGGCTACGACGACAGTGGCGAGCTCGTGATCGACGACCATGGCAGCCGGGTCCACCCCCCGGTGTGGCAGGTGTATGCCCATGCGATCCGCCGAATCGGCAGGGTCCCGACCTTGATCGAATGGGATACCGGCCTGCCGTCGTTCGATGTGCTCCTGGCCGAGGCCCGCGAAGCTGACCGGGTCGCGGGCCTGCTCGCGCCTGAGGTGGTGGCAGCATGAGTGGCGGCACCGCGTTCGACCGCGAAGCGCTGCGCCAGCAGATGCTGCTGCGCGCGTTGTGGCGCGACCGCGGCGCGCCGCTCGCGCTGCGTGGCTGGCTGCGCCAGTCGACCGACGCGGCGCTGGATCGCAGCCTCGCGGCCTACCGCGCCAATGCGGGCGCCTGCGCCGAGCGGGCACTCGACGCAGCCTTCCCGACGGTCGCCGCGCTGGTCGGCGAGGCCTGTTTCGCCTCACTGTCACGTGACTTCTGGCAGCACCGTCCGCCTGTGCGCGGCGACCTCGGCGAGTGGGGCGACGCCCTGCCCGCCTTCATCGCCGACAAGGAGAGCCTGGCCGCCGAGCCGTACCTGGCCGACAGTGCGCGCCTGGACTGGGCGGTGCACCGTGCGTCTCGCGCGGCCGACGCGCCCTCCGTGCCGCAGGCGCTCGAGCGGTTGGCCGATGACGACCCGGCAGCCGTGCGCCTGGTGCTGAGCCCCGGCTCGGCACTGATCGAAAGCCGCTGGCCGATCGCCTCGATCTGGCAGGCGCATCAGCGCACCGAGGCCAACCGCTTCGACGCCGTGCGCGAGGCCTTCGCGGCGCACCGCGCCGAGGCGGCGTTCGTCGTCCGCGACGGCTACGCGGTCAAGGTCCATGCGCTCGATGCGCGCGATGCGGGCTTCACGCGTTGCCTGCTCGATCGCCGCGGCTCGCTGGCTGCCGCGCTCGATGCGGCAGGCCCCTCCTTCGACCTTGCCCGCTGGCTGGCACGCGCAATCGGCGAGCGCTGGTTGGCAGCCCTCGAACCTCTGGAGCAATCCACATGAACCCGCTCGCCCGTCTCGTCTCGTTCTCGCAGCGCGGCATTGCCGCGATCGAGTCGCTGCAACCCGTGGCTCAACTGGCCGCCCGGCTGTACGTCGCGCAGGCCTTCTTCCTGTCCGGCCTGACGAAGATCCGCAACTGGGAGACGACGCTCGCGCTGTTCGACGACGAGTACCACGTGCCGCTGCTGCCGCCCGACGTCGCCGCCGTGATGGGCACCGCCGGCGAACTCGTCCTGCCGGTGCTGCTCGCGCTCGGGCTGGCGGGGCGCTTTGGCGCGCTCGGCCTGTCGGTGGTCAACGTCGTGGCGGTGCTGAGCCTCGAAGAGATCGCGCCGGCCGCGCTGCAGCAGCATGTGCTGTGGGGCAGCCTGCTCGTGGGTCTGGTGCTCTGGGGTCCGGGGCGCTGGTCGCTCGACCGCCTCATCGCGTCGCGCCTGCGCGGCAAACACGAGACCACGACACCCTACACTCGGGCTGCCCGCGCCTGAACTTTGCGGAGAACCGGCATGCTGCACCGCCGTCAACTTCTTCTCGCCGCATCCGGCCTGCCGCTGCCGGTGCTTGCACAGGGCAGCGAATGGTCGCGCATCGAGGCGGCTGCGCGCGGACAGACGGTGTACTTCAACGCCTGGGCCGGCAGCGAGCGCATCAACGCCTACCTGCAATGGGCCGCCGGTGAACTGGCGCAGCGCCACGGCGTCAAGCTCGAGCACGTCAAGATCACCGACACCGCCGAGGCGGTGAAGCGGGTGCGCACAGAGAAGGGGGCTGGCCGCAGCAGCGACGGGTCGGTCGATCTGTTGTGGATCAACGGCGAGAACTTCCTCGCGATGAAGCGCGAGGGCCTGCTGTACGGCCCGTGGAGCGAGAAGCTGCCGAACTATGCGAACGTCGACACCACGGGCAAGCCGACGACACGGATCGACTTCTCGGAACCGGTCGACGGCCTCGAGGCGCCTTGGGGCATGGCCCAACTGACGTTCTATGCCGACAGCGTGCGCGTACCGCAGGCGCCATCGAGCTTTTTCGAACTGCTCGAATGGGCGAAGCGGAATCCCGGCCGTTTCACCTACCCCAAGCCCCCGGCGTTCCACGGCACGACCTTCCTCAAGCAGGTGCTGCTCGAGACGATGCCCGACCGCAATCCGCTGTACGCACCGCATGTGGCCGATCGCTTCGAGGCGATGACCGCGCCGCTGTGGAGCGCCCTCGATGCGCTGCACCCGCACCTGTGGAAGCAGGGCAGGCAGTTCCCCGCCAGCAACACGGTGATGCGACAGATGCTCGCCGACGGCGAACTGGCGATTTCGCTGACCTTCAATCCGAACGAGATCGCCAACCAGATCGCGGCCAAGACGCTGCCGGCGACCGTCGTGCCTTATCAGCATGCGGCCGGCACGATCGGCAACACGCACTTCCTCGCGATCCCCTTCAACGCGCGCGCGAAAGAGGCCGCCCAGCTGGCGGCGAACTTCTTCCTCTCGCCCGCAGCGCAGGCGCGCAAGGCCGACATCAAGGTCTGGGGCGATCCCACCGTGCTGGCGCTGGACAAGCTCTCGGCGACCGACCGAGCGCTGTTCACCGCGGCGGCAGCGCGGGGGCAACTGGCCAAGACCGCACCGACGCTGCCGGAGCCCCACGGCTCGTGGGTCGACCCGATCGAACGCGAGTGGGCAAGGCGCCACGGCCAGGGCTGAGCCCTGGCGCGCGCGTGGGTGCGCTCGCCGCGCCGGCGTTGCTGTTCGCGCTGCCACTGGCGGCGGCCCTGCCGGTGGCGCTGTGGATCGGCGTCGATGGCAGAGCGTGGCGCGCCCTGGTGGCCGATCCCCTGCTGCCGCGCGCGCTCTGGCTGTCCGTCACGATCGCGGTGGTGTCGTCGGTGCTGGCCACTGCGCTCGCGCTGTGGCTCGTGACCCACCTTCACGGTACGCGTTCGTGGCAACGCATGACCCGTGCCGTCGGACCGATGCTCGCGCTGCCGCACGCAGCGTTCGCGATCGGGCTCGCGCTGCTCGTGATGCCGGCCGGACTGATCGCGCGACTGCTGGCCGTGCCACTGGGCTGGACGGTGCCGCCCGACTGGCCCACGGTCAACGATCCGAACGGCGTGGGCCTGATGCTCGTGCTCGTCGCCAAGGAGTTGCCGTTCGTGCTCTGGAATCTCGTCGCCGTGCTCGCACGGCCCGAGGTGGCGCAGCAGTTGCGCGGCTGGCTCGCCGGCGGACGCACGCTGGGCTACCGCGACAGTGCAATCTGGTGGCGCGTGCTGTGGCCGCTGCTGCTGCCGCGCCTGGCATGGCCGCTGCTCGCCGTGCTGGCCTACAGCCTGACGGTGGTCGATCTGGCGCTGATCATCGGCCCGGCGTCGCCACCGACGCTGGCCGTGCTCGCCTGGCAGGGCTTGCAGGATGGCGATCCGCTGCGCAATGCCGAGGGGGCGGCGGCGGCCGTCCTGCTCGCCTTCGTGCTCGCGGGGCTGGTCGCCTTGGTCACGATGCTTGCCATCGCGGGCGGACGGGCCTGGCGCCGCGTGGGCAGCAACGGGGTGCGCACCCGATCCCTTGGAGAGCGTTCGATGGCGCGCCTCGCATGGTGGCTCATGCTCGCGCTCTATGGCACCGTCGCGGCGCTGATCGCACTGTCGTCGCTCACCGGCGTGTGGACATTCCCTTGGCTCGCGCCGCAATCGTGGTCGATGGGCGCGTGGGCGCAGGTGCTCGACGGCGCCGACACGCTGGTGCTGTCTGCGGGGCTCGGTGTGTCCGCCACCGCCGCCGCGCTGGCGCTCGCACTGCTGTGGTTCGAGGCCACGCCGCCCGGCTGGGACCGGCGCGTGATGCCGCTCGTCCTGGCGCCGCTCGTGATTCCGCCGCTGCTGATGCTGACCGGCCTGTACCGGCTCGCACTGCCGCTGCGGCTGGACGGCACGCTTGCGGGCCTGGCCTGGGTGCACACGCTCGCGGCACTGCCCTATGTGTTCGTCGCGCTGGCACCGTCATGGCGCAGCTTCGACGTGCGCTACGAACACACCGCGCTGGCGCTGGGTCGCTCGCGCGCTGCCTTCTGGTGGCATGTCAAGGCGCCCTTGCTCGCCTCACCGATGGCTGCCGCACTGGCGGTGGGCTTTGCGGTCAGCGTGGCGCAGTACCTGCCCACGCAGTTCATCGGCGCCGGCCGGCATGCCACGGTCACGACCGAAGCGGTGACGCTCGCCTCCGGTGGCCAGCGCCACACCGCCGCCGCGTTCGCCGTGCTGCAGGCGTTGTTGCCAGCGATCGGTTTCGGCATCGCCGCCTGGGTCGCGCAGCGGCGGCAACCGGCGCACCCTGATGCTTGAACTCGCCGACGTCACGATCCGTGTGCACGGCCGCACGCTGGTCGACCGTCTTTCGGCCAGGGTCGCGCCGGGTGACGTGCTGGCCGTGACGGGTGCGAGCGGCACGGGCAAGTCGAGCCTGCTGGCGTGGATCGCGGGCACGCTCGAGGCACCGTTCGAGGCCAGCGGAGGTCTGGTGCTCGACGGCCGCGACCTCACCTCGCTGCCGATCCAGCAACGGCACATCGGCCTGCTGTTCCAGGACGACTTGCTGTTTCCGCACATGAGCGTGCACGACAACCTGCTGTTCGCACTGCCCGCCCGCGTCGCGTCGGATGGCCGCAGCACGACTGCCACTCGGGCGCAACGCCTTGCCGCCGCCGATGAGGCACTGACCGGCGCCGGTCTGGGCGGCTTCGGCCCGCGGCTGCCCGCGAGCCTGTCGGGCGGCCAGCGTTCTCGCGTCTCGCTTCTGCGCGCGCTGCTGGCGCAGCCGCAGGCGTTGCTGCTCGACGAGCCGTTCTCCAAGCTCGACGCCGCGCTGCGCGCGCAGATGCGCGCCTTCACGTTCTCCACGCTGCGCGGACGCCGCGTGCCGGCGGTGCTGGTGACGCACGACCAGGCAGATATTCCGCACGGCGCCCAGGTCGTGAGCCTCGATGCTTGATCGCGTCGCGAGTGCTGCGCTCAGGCCTGCTCTCGAAGCAGGAGCGCGGGTGCTGATGCGTGCGGGCGTCGGCGCCGACGCAGTCACGATCGCAGGCTTCGCCATCGGGGTGGCCGCCGCCGCCGCGATCGCGCTGCAGGCCACCGTGATCGGACTGGCCTTGCTGCTTGCCAGTCGGCTGGCCGACGGGCTGGACGGACCGGTCGCGCGGCTGACCACGCCGACCGATCGTGGCGCCTTCCTCGACATCACGCTGGACTTTCTCTATTACTCCAGCGTGCCGCTTGCGTTCGCCATCGCGGACCCGACCGCGAACGCGTTGCCGGCGGCGGTGCTGCTGGCGGCCTTCATCGGCACCGGTTCGAGCTTTCTCGCGTTCGCAGTCCTCGCCGAAAGGCGCGGCCTGGCAAGCGACGCGTACCCGAGCAAGGGCTTCTTCTACCTCGGCGGCCTCGCCGAGGCCACCGAGACACTGATCTGCTTCGCACTGATGTGCCTGTGGCCAACCCACTTCGCATGGTGGGCCTACGGGTTCGCGGCGCTGTGCACACTCACGATCGCGACGCGCATCGTCGGCGGCGCAACGGTCCTGTCTCGCAAACACCCTTGAACGTGTAAGTTCCGCCAACCACGACTCGACCCAACAAGAACCCTCTGAGATTCAACGAGAGCCATGTCGAAGAGAAAACTGCTCATCGTCGCGCTGCTGGCCGGTCTGGTCGTCGCGTTCTTCGCGTTCGATCTGGGCCACTACCTGAGTCTGGAGTACCTCAAGTCGCGCCAGGCCGAGTTCGCGGCGCTGTACGCTGCGCGACCGGCGCTCGTGATCGGCGCGTACTTCGCGCTGTACGTGCTCGTGTTTGCGCTCGCGCTGCCGGTCGGCGCGGTGATGACGCTCGCAGGCGGCGCCCTGTTCGGCGTGGGGGTCGGCACCGTCGTCGTGTCGTTCGCCTCGTCGATCGGTGCGTTGCTGGCCTTCCTCGCATCGCGCTACGTCTTGCGCGACTCCGTGCAGGCGCGCTTCGGCTCGCGCCTGGCCGAGGTCGATGCCGGCATCGTCAAAGAGGGTGCCTTCTACCTGATCGCGCTGCGGCTCATTCCCGCGTTTCCTCCCGCCGCGATCAACCTGCTGTTCGGCCTGACGAAGATGCGCGCCTGGACTTTCTACTGGGCCAGTCAGCTCGGCATGCTGGCAGGCACGATCGTCTACGTGCTGGCGGGAACGCAGCTGGCGAAGATCGACTCGCTCAAGGGCATCGTCTCGCCCGGCCTGATCGGCTCGTTCGTGCTGCTTGGCCTGCTGCCGCTCGTCGCCAAGAAGGCGGTCGACACGATCAAGGCGCGCAAGGTGTATGCCAGGTGGTCGCACCTCCGGCCGCGCAGCTACGACCGCAACCTGGTCGTGATCGGCGCCGGCGCCGCGGGGCTGGTCACCGCATACATCGGTGCGGCCGTCAAGGCGAAGGTGACGCTCGTGGAGTCGCACAAGATGGGTGGCGACTGCCTGAACTACGGCTGCGTGCCGAGCAAGGCGCTGATCAAGACGGCCACACTCGCCAGGCAGATTCGTCACTCGGCCGACTACGGCATCGCGAAGGCGCAGGCGCAGATCGACTTCGCGCAGGTGATGGAGCGCGTGGCCGGCGTCGTGCGCGCGGTCGAGCCGCACGATTCGGTCGAGCGCTATGCCAGCCTGGGCGTGGACGTGGTCATCGGCACCGCGCGGATGACGAGCCCTTGGCATGTCGAGATCACGAAGGAGGACGGATCGAAGCAGACCCTTTCCACCCGCAGCATCGTCATCGCCACCGGCGCAGCCCCGTTCGTGCCACCGCTGCCGGGCCTGGACGACGTCGGCTACCTGACCAGCGACACGCTGTGGGGCCTGCGCGAGCAGCCGCAGCGGCTCGTCGTCCTGGGCGGTGGCCCGATCGGCTGCGAGCTCGCGCAGAGCTTCGCTCGCCTGGGTTCGCAGGTCACGCAGATCGAGATGCTGCCTCGCATCATGATCCGAGAGGACGAGGAGGTTTCGGCCTTCGCGCGCCGCGCGCTCGAGCACGACGGCGTGCGTGTCATGACCGGCCACAAGGCACTGCGCTGCGAGAAGCGCGCCGACGGCACGAAGGCAATCGTCGTCGAGTCCGGCGGCAAGGAATCCGCGATCGAGTTCGACCTGTTGCTGTGTGCCGTGGGCCGCAGCGCACGCCTGAAGGGTTTCGGGCTCGAGGAGCTCGGCATTCCCGCGAATCGAACGGTGCAGACCAACGAGTACCTTCAGACGATCTACCCCAACATCCTGGCCGCTGGCGACGTGGCCGGGCCGTTCCAGTTCACGCACACCGCGGCGCACCAGGCCTGGTACGCCAGCGTCAACGCCCTGTTCGGCATGTTCAAGCGGTTCAAGGCCGATTACTCGGTGATCCCCTGGGCCACGTTCATCGATCCCGAGGTCGCGCGCGTGGGTCTGAACGAGCAGGAAGCCAAGGAGAAGAACATCGCCTACGAGGTGACGAAGTACGGCATCGACGACCTTGATCGCGCAATCGCCGACTCGGCCGCCGAGGGCTGGGTCAAGGTGCTCACGGTGCCGGGCAAGGACAAGATCCTCGGCGTCACGATCGTCGGCGTGCATGCGGGCGACCTGCTGGCCGAGTACGTCCTCGCGATGAGGCACGGGCTGGGACTGAACAAGATCCTCGGCACGATCCACACCTATCCGACGCTGGCCGAGGCCAACAAGTACGCCGCCGGCGAATGGAAGCGCGCACACCAGCCGATCAAGCTGCTGCAGTGGGTTGGCAAGTTCCACACCTGGCGTCGAGGGACCGCATGAGAGCGCTGATCGCATTGCTGATCGCGCTCGTCGCGGGCCTCGCCGACGCCCAGGGCTTCGATCACAGCTACGCTGCGTGGGACGCGCTCGTGAAGAAGCACGTGCGCTGGCTGCCCGACGACCGGCAAAGCCGCGTCGACTACGCCGCGTTCGCGCGCGACCGCGCCGAACTGAGGAAGGTGCTCGACGCTTATTCCTCGGTGCCGCGCACCGAGTTCGACGGCTGGACGCGGGACGAGCGCATGTCCTTCCTGATCAACGCCTACAACGCGTTCACGGTCGAGTTGATCCTCACCCGCTACCCGGATCTCAAGTCGATCAAGGACCTCGGTTCGGTGTTCAAGAGCGCATGGAAGAACGAGTTCTTCTCCCTGCTGGGCGAACGACACCACCTCGACTGGATCGAGCATGAGCAGCTGCGGCCCAGGTACGCCGATCCGCGCGTGCACGCCGCCGTCAACTGCGCCTCGGTCGGCTGCCCGGCGCTGCGCAACGAGGCTTTTACCGCCTCAAAGCTGGAATCGCAGCTCGAAGACGGCATGATGCGATTCATGGCCGACCGCACGCGCAACCGCGTGCGGGGTGGTCGGCTCGAGGTAAGCGCGATATTCAAATGGTTCAAGGAAGACTTCGAAAAAGGCCACAAGGGATTTGCCAAGGTCGAGGACGTGTTCGCAAAGTACGCGACCCAGCTGACCGACGAGCCGCACGAGCAGGCGAAGCTGCGCGCGCGGTCGCTTCCGGTGGACCACCTCGACTACGACTGGTCGCTCAACGCACTCGGCCGTTGAGCGGCGCCTGCTCCCCCTCGAGCCGGCGGACCGCTGGCCCTGGGGGGCTCCTGCGCGCCGTCCGGCCGCCCGAAGGCGCTTGCTCCCCCTTGGGGGGACGGGCCGCTGGCCCTGGGGGGCTCCATTGACCAAGCGCGTGCTTCTGCTCGGCGCCGGCCACGCCCAGCTGGCCGTGCTCGCGGCGCTGGGGCGAGAGCACATGCCCGGTGCCCAGGTCACGCTCGTCACCACCCACGAGCGGCAACTCTACTCGGGCATGGTCCCGGGGGTCGTTGCGCGACGGTTCCAAGTCGAGGATGCGGCAATCCCGCTTGCACCGCTGGTCCAGCGCGCGGGCGCGACGCTGCGAATCGGGCGCGCCGTGGCGATCGATCCCGGCGCCAGGGCCGTGACGCTGGCCGATGGCGCACGCATCGAATTCGATGTCCTTTCGATCAACACCGGGCCTTCCCTGGACCGCGATCGCATCGCGGGCGCCCGCGAGCACGCGCTGTTCGTGCGTCCGATCGAGTCGTTCGTCGAGTTCTGGCAGCGTACGCGCAGGCTCGCCCACGAGCGCCCGCTGGCGGTTGTCGTGGTCGGCAACGGCGCCGCGGGATTCGAGCTGACGCTGTCCGTGCGCCATGACCTCGGGCCGCGCGCGAGCGTGGCGATGATCTCGGACGGCCCGCTGTTGCCTGCCTACCCCGAGGCCGTGCGCGA
Organism: Aquincola sp.; assembly: GCA_029884035.1. Lineage (GTDB taxonomy): Bacteria > Pseudomonadota > Gammaproteobacteria > Burkholderiales > Burkholderiaceae_C > CADEEN01. Next base: position 9,512 of record JAOUIM010000086.1, read on the forward strand.
GCGTGGCACGAGGGCCCTCAAGCGGGCGAACGTGCAGGTGCTGCCCGGGCTGTGCACCGCAGTGAGCGCCCGACATGTCGAGATCGGCCCGATGCGCGTGGCCTGTGACGTGCCCATCCTGGCGATCGGCAGCGATCCCCCGACCTGGCTGGCCGGCAGCGGGCTGGCGCTGGACGCGGCAGGGTTCGTGCGTGTGGGTGCGACACTGCAGAGCGCGAGCCATCCGCACGTGTTCGCCACCGGCGATGTCTCGGTGCGCGACGACGACAAGCATCCTCGCAGCGGTGTCTACGCGGTGCGGGCGGGTCCGGCGCTGGCGCTGAACCTGCGGCGCTTCGTTGCCGGCGGTGAATTGCAACCGCATCGGCCACCGCCGCGCTCGCTCAACCTGCTGTCGCTGGGCGATGGCCGCGCGATCGCGAGCTGGGGCGAGTGGTCGGCGCAAGGACGTCTCATGGGGTGGTGGAAGGACCACATCGATCGGTCCTTCATTGCGCGCTACCGAGCACCTTGAGCTCGCGTTAGGCAGGCCGCACGGTGGGGGGAGTGATGACGCCCCGCCTGGACGGGCGTCCGGCCTTCGCCACCGCAGCGCACGATCAGCTCGGCGTCATCTCTCGAAAAAGTAATGCTTGAGTCCGGCAAGCACCATTTCGACCGCAATCGCCGTCAGCACGAGTCCCATCAGCTTCTCGATCGCACTGACCATCGAGCTGCCGATCCACTGGCGGATGCGGTCGGCCGCGAGCAATACCACCGCGCTGACCGCCATCGCGACCGTGAGCGCGCCGATCCAGTGCCACAGGCGCTCGGGCTGGTGCGACGCGAGCAGCAGCACGGTGGCCATCGCCGAGGGGCCGGCCAGCAGGGGCACGGCGAGCGGGAAGATCAGCGGCTCGCGCGCCGACCCGTCGGCGGCGTAGACCTCGTTGCCTGACGCGAAGATCATGCGCATCGCGATCACGAGCAGGATCACGCCGCCGGCAACCTCGAGCGAGCGTTCCGACAACCGCATCAGCGACAGGAACGCCTGGCCCGCGAGCATGAATCCCAGCAGCACGCCGAATGCAATGGCCGTCTCGCGCAACGCCACGCGCGTGCGACGTGCGGGAGCCACGGGCCCCATGACCGAGATGAAGATCGGCAGGCTGCCGAACGGGTCGAGCACCAGCAGCAGCAGCACCAGCGCCGAAAGGAAGTTGTGGTCCATCGGGGTGTGATTGTCGTTGCCTGTGCGAACGCGGCTCCGGCGCCCGTCCGGCGCCCCGCCAATGAACGGAATCGCGCACGCCGTGACGCTGCACACGGTAACAGTACCGGTCCCCCTTGGCTCCCCCTTGGCACTCGCGAGGGACGAGCCACAGAATGGCGCACGAGCGTGCCATCGCACGCCTGCAGTGCGTCACATGTCGAACGAACCCTCGGAATTCCGTCCTTCAGCGTCCGGCGTCATCGAATTCGAGCCAGTCGAACCGGTCGTGGTCGCTCGCCAATTGC
>JAOUIM010000087.1 GCA_029884035.1 Aquincola sp.
TCTCGGTGGCCAGCGTGGCGCTGCTGCCACCGACGCTGATCGCCAGCATCTACGGCATGAACTTCAAAGCGATGCCCGAGATCGACTGGGCCTACGGGTACCCCTTCGCACTGCTGCTGATGCTGGCATCGGTAGCCGCGCCGTTCATCTATTTCCGACGCAAGGGCTGGCTGCGCTGACATCGGCGTTCAGGGGCCCGCTGCGCGAGCGGCATCGCGCAGCGAGACTTTCGTCGCAGTAACCATTCGCAAGCCACGGCCCGGCGTGCACAACGCACACCACGGTTTCATGCGCCGTTTCTAGACTGCGCCGCATGAATACCACCCGCCTCGCCATCGCCGCGGTCGCGACCAGTGCCATGACGCTTGCCGCGCCGATGGCTCACGCGCAGTTCAAGACAACCCCAGCCGTTCAGAAGGCGGCCAACGCACCGTCAAGCGCCGACTCGCCCGCCGCGTACAAAAAGGACGCGGCGCGCCACTTGTATGCGGCCTACGCCAAGCAAGTTCACAAAGGAAAGATGCCGCCATTGCTGTACGGCGTGGCGATCATCGAGACCGAGATCGATGCCCAGGGTGCCGTGCAGGACGTGCGAGTGCTCCGCCAACCCGCCGCCGCCGAAGTGACGCCGTGGGCCGTCGAGATGATCAAGAAGGCCGCACCTTACCCGGCGCCGGCCAAGATGGGCACCGTGAAATACACGGACATCTGGCTCGTCGACAAGAGCGGACGCTTCCAGCTCGACACGTTGACCGAAGGCCAGCGCTGATCTCTAACGACTGGCCTGGCGCTTAAGCCAGCGCATCAGCACGCCCACCCCGGGCAGTTTCTCGTACAACTCCTCAGCCGCGTCCCAGTAGTCGCGGTGAGCAGCGATGCGGCCGTCCGCCGCAAACACCAAGTGCGAGCCCCCGCGCACGGTCTGGTCCCTGCCGGCCTCGAATCGCCGGAACCGAAACTGGAAGTCCCAAGTCAGGAAACACTGGTCGCCCTCGGCCACGAGGGCATGTACGACGAACCGTGGTTCGTGCAGCGCGCGATACATGTGACTGAACACTTCGGCGATGGCCTCAGTGCCCTGCACCTCGTTAAATGGGTCCTTAAATCGCGCGTCGTCTCGATAGAACTCCGGCAGCCGCGCGATGTCGGCAGGCGTAAGCGATTCGAAGAACGCCACCACGCGTGCCACGCGCACATCGGCATGGCGCGGCATGGTCACAGGCCCGTAGCGCGGTGGATGGCCGCGAAGTAGGGCCCATCGCCCAGCAGGCGCAGCGCCTTCAGCCAGAGCGTGAAACGCTTCGGGAAGTGGACCTCGAAACGCCCGGCCTCCCAGCCGGCCACGATATGGCGCGCGGCTTCCTCGGGTGTGATCAAAGCGGGCATTTCGAAGTGATTGCCGGCCGTCAGTGGTGTCTCGACAAATCCCGGATTGATCACCGAGACGCCGACCCCCTTGGACCGCAGGTCGAGGAAGAGGACCTCGGCCAGGTTGATCAGCGCCGCCTTGGTCGGACCGTAGGCCAGCGCGTTGGGCAGCCCACGATAGCCGGCCACACTGGCCACGAGGCTCAGGTGCGCCGACTGCCCCGCAGAAGCCTGACGCAGGAGTGTCGGGAGCACTGCGTCGATCAGGTGGTAGGCCCCCACGACATTGATTTGCTGGTGCTTGACCATCTCGTCGAGGTCGAACGCGGTCGCACGCAGTGCCTTGTAGTGGCCCGCGCAATACATCACCAGGTCGATGCGGCCATGTCTGTCGACGATGTCGCGTGCCGCACGCTGCACAGCAGCGCGGTCTGTCACATCCACTGGGAGCGCCTCGGCACGCGCCCGGTCGCGCACGAACTGCAGCAACCCCTCGCGATTGCGCGCCGACACCACGACGTGCGCCCCCGCCTCGCGCAGGCGCTCGGCAGTGGCGCGGCCGATGCCTGTCGAAGCGCCGACCAACCAGACCACCTGACTGCTCCAGTTCGTGATGCGGGGATTCAGAGGCATGTGTTTGCGCGCGGGCGTCTCATGGTTTCGTGAATGCGAGCGTCACTTCGCCCAGATAGATGCCGAACTTGCTCATCACGGCCTTGTTCAGCATCACTCGTTCGTCCATCAGGTACATCCAGTCGTCGAACTGAACCTCGATGACGCGCCCATCGACGTTCAGCGCCAGCGTGTAGCGCCAGTTCAGGGCATTGCCCGCGGCGCGCCCCTGCGCCTCGCCCACGACATCGTCGGCCCGACCACTGTAGCGGCCGTTGCCCAGATCGGTGAGGCGCCAGATGCGCCGCTCTTTGGTTCCGTCGCTGTAGGTGAAGTCCTCGTCCAGGACGCCCTGGGTGCCGTTCCAGGTGCCCGTCATCTTGACGCTGAATCGCCGCACGACCTTGCCCGCGCGATCGGTGAAGATGCCGTGCGCAGAGATCGGGCCATCGAAATAGCGCCGCAGTTCGAGCCGCGGCATTTCCTTCGCATAGTCCTCCGGCGTGGGCGCACTCGCACAACCCGCAAGCAGCACGGCCCCGAGCACGAGCCCCAGGGTCGTGCGACGCGAGTGATCGATCCAACAGCTCATCGAGAGTCTCCGTGGGACGAGTGCATCCACAGGCTCCAAAGCAGTGCACACGCCAGCACCTTGAGCGCGCAAGGCAGAAGGCAGTAGGCCCAGGTCAACGCGTCGAGCGCAGCGGCATCGCGCGAACCTGGGGTGTAGCCGAATGCGGCCAGCAGCGGCAGCGACAGCCCAGCCGCGATTGCGAGGTTGAGCTTGATCGCAAAATTCCACCAACCAAAGTAGGCGCCCTCGGACCGACCCGAATGCCCGGCGCGCTGGATGACGCCGGCAAGCAGAGCACCAGGCAAGGCCAGGTCAGCGCCGAGCGCCAACCCGCTGGCCACGCACACCCACAAGTAGCCAACGAAACTGCCGGCTCCCAGCGTCGCCGCCCAGACGAATGCAGCTGTCGCGAGCAGCATGCCGACGAGCCACAGTCGGGCCAGCCCGAGCCGGGGGACTGCGCGAACCCACAACGGCATCGACAGGGCGCCGGCCGCGAAATAGCAGAACAGGAACAGCGGCTCCCACGCAATGAGCTGGAGCCGGTCGCGGATGAAGAAGAGCACCAGCGTGGCGGGTACGGCGCTGGCAATGCCGTTGACGACGAAGACGGCCAGCAGACGCCGGAACGCCGGATTGGTGAACGGCAAGCCGAGCGGCAACGGTGGCGTATGCGAAGCGATGCTTGCGGGTCGCGGGGCCCCGCGCAGCCAGATCAGACCAAGCAGTAGAGCCAACGCGAACACGGCGCTCGTCGCCTCGAGTCCGACCAGAGACGGCAGCACGCTCGCAGCCAAGACGCCAGCCAGTGCGAGCCCCTCGCGCCAAGCGACGACGCGGGCCTGCTGCGCCGGGCTCCCCCCCAAGCGTGCGCCCCACGACTGGTGCACGACGCTGAGCACACTGTAAGCGAGGTACGTCACCGCCAGGCCAATGCCGCACCACAGCAACAAGGCGTCGTTTCCCACCACGGCGGGGAAGAACAGGGCATGAAAGCCGACTGCGGCGCACGCCGCGGCGACTGCCGCGGCACCGAGTACTCGACGCGCGGAGTGAGCGAACCAACGGTCCGACAAGCGGCCGATCCACGGATCAGCGACAGCGTCGAGGAGCCGTGCCCCAAGCAGCAGTATGCCCAGGGCAGCCAGCGGTACGCCGAACGCTGTGGCGTAATGGTTGGGTAGGACGATGTAGAGCGGCAGCGCAACGAACGCCAATGGCAATCCAAGCGCACCATACGCCACGCCCGAGCGAACGTCGCTGAGCGCGGTGGTCACGTTGTGGCCCCGAGCAGCGCCGCGCGAAGCTGGGGCTGCGAGGTGCGCGCAGACAGCCAGACGCCGAAGAAGAGCCGAGCGAACGTGGCATCGGCAACCTCATCGACGAACCGACCGTTGACGTGGAAGCGGGCACCCGTGCCGGGCCAATGCACGCCCGTGATGCGATCGCCCGCGGCGACATCAGGAAATATTCGCTTCATCGCTGCGAGCCAACGCTCGCCGGCGTCGTCATCAATATCGCCGATCCGGCGCATCTCCTCGAGCGAGCGTTCGGCTATGAGGTTGCCGCGAAGAGCACGTGCGTAACGAAGCTCGAGCGCGACGACGGCCCGCTCGACGCTGGCGGCATCCACAGGCTGCGCACTCCACAGCGCTGCGTCGTACACGTGAAGGCCGAGGTACCTCAGCTTGCCCTGACCTTGCAGTCGTGCGCCGGGCACATCGCGCACGACCTCGGGCGGCACCGTCGAGGCGAGCACCCTGGTCGCGGCACAGCCGGCCAATACGACGACTGGCAGTGCGCGCAAGAGGCAGCGACGGGCCGCGTCAGGGACGGCGCAGCGTGAACTGGATGACATCGGTGTTGCCTTCGGCAAACGCGGCCTCGCAATAGGCCAGATAGAACTCCCAGGTGCGCATGAAGCGTGTATCGAAACCAAGCTTGCGCACCTTCGACTCCTCGGCGAGGAAACGCTCGCGCCAGCGCACCAAGGTCTCGGCGTAGTCGGCGCCGAACGCCAGCTCATTGACGACTTCCAGCCCGGCCTCGCGGGCCGCTGCTCGGAACTCGCTCGGGCTCGGCAGCAGGCCACCGGGGAAGATGTATTGCTGTATGAAGTCGGTGCCCGAAACATAGCGCCCGAACAGGTCATCGCGGATCGTGATGCTCTGAACACAGGCGCGTCCACCGGGTTTGAGTTTGTTGCGCACGGTGGCAAAGAAATTGCGCCAATATTCGCGGCCTACCGCCTCGAACATCTCGATCGAGACAATGGCATCGAATGCGGCGTCGGGGATCTCCCGGTAATCCTGCAGACGCAGGTCGACCCGCGCTGCCAGACCCGCGGCGGCGAGGTGGTCGCGCGCCCATTGGAACTGCTCGGTCGAAAGCGTGAGTGCGGTAACGTGCGCACCAAAGCCCGATGCCGCCGTGCGGGCGAGCGTGCCCCAACCACAACCGATCTCGAGCAGGCGGCCGCCTGGCTTGACGCCGCACTCCTGCAACGCACGCTTGACCTTCGCGTGCTGGGCCTGCACCAGGGTCCGCGAACGGTCGCCACCGAACCAGGCACCGGAGTAGCTCATCGATTCGTCGAGCCACAGGCAGTAGAAAGGATTGCCGATGTCGTAGTGCGCGTGGATGTTCTTCTTGCTGCCCCGTCGTGAATTGCGGTTGAGCAGGTGCTTGAACCGATGCAGCAAGGAGCCCCACCAGGTGCCGTAGACGACCGACTCGATGGCGTCCCGGTTGGCCACGAACAGTCTGAGCAGCGCGCCGAGGTCCGGCGTCGTCCAGTCACCATCGATATAGGCTTCGGCGAACCCAATGTCACCGGATCGCAGCGACGCGGCGCAGACGTTCCAATTGGCAAGCCGGATCTCGCCGTGCGGACCACTGGCGCCGGACGAACCAAACTGCGCCTTCGAGCCGTCTGGCATCTGCACGTCGAGTTGACCGACCGCCAGGCGCGACAGCAAACGGAACACCGCGCGTGCTGCAGGCGGCATCGCGGAATCAGGAACCGTCATCAGGTGGGTATGTGCATTCATCGGGCGATCGGAGTCGAGCTGACCGCACGCGGCTGCGTCTCGTGCGTGACGAAGGCCTGTGGTGCGCGGGGTTTGCGAAAGTAGGGCACGCGCTTCGCCCAGAGGCGGAGCGCCTGCCAGTGGATGCGCACAATGACCGCAAGGGTCATCAGAGGCTGGCCGAAGAAGGCGGCGCGCTGGCGCTCGGCGGTTGCCGGGGCCATATCACCGCTGACGCTGGTAAGCAGCAAGGGCCCCTGAGCGTCGTCGTGCTCGACGCGAGCGACGATGCGCCTCTCGGTTCGAAGGAACCGGAAGCGGTACTGGCCTTCGACGCGGCAGAACGGCGACACGTGCAGCGACTTGCTCGCGCGCATTTCGCGGCCCCAGGACATATCTTCACCGGCAAGCAGATAACAGTGCCTTTCGCCGAAGGTGTTATTGACCTCGGTCACGATCGCCGCCAGCGAGCCATCACGGCGGTGGCAATACCAAAAGCTCACCGGCTTGAATACATAGCCCAGCACGCGCGGGTAGGTCTGGAGCCAGACCTCGCCATCGGCGTCGCTGACACCTTCGGCGCGCAGGCGCTCATCGAGCCATGCCAGGCAGTCATCGCGGCCGTCACCGTGATCGCTGTCGTGGAAGGACATCAGCCCGAAGCGGTTGCGCACCAGCGCGGCATCGGCCTGCTCGCGCAGCGCCCGCAGTGGCAACAAGAAGAAGTAGGTGCTGTACTGGAATATGTGCCTGTGAGGCCGCAGGCGCTCATGGCGAACGCATCCGATGGCCAGTTGCGCACATGCACTCATGCCGCGTCCTCCAGCTGCGAGGCGACCGACCAGCGCTCCCGCAGCCCGCGCACGACCGCCAGACCGGACATCAGCCCGTCCTCGTGGAACCCGTAGCGCGTCCATGCTCCGCAGAACCAGACATGCGATCGGCCCTGGATGCGACCCAATTCGCGCTGGGCCTGCACGGCAGCACGGTCGAACACCGGATGCGCGTAGTCCCACTGCCCGAGTACCGATTCGTCGCGGATCGGTCGCACCGGATTCATCGACACCACCACCGGTGTCTTCCACGGAAGAGGCTGCAGCCGGTTGATGAGGTAGTGCAGACACACGGCCGTGTGTTCGCGGGAACGATCAGCCGCTCGCTCGTAGTTCCAGGCGGCCCATGCACGCTGCCGCCGCGGCAGCATGGAGGGATCCGTGTGCAGCACGACGCGATTGGTCTGGTAGCGGATGCTCCCGAGCAATTGCCGTTCGGCCACATCGGCGTCTGCCAGGAGCGCCAGCGCCTGATCGGTGTGGCAGGCAAGCACGGCCTCGTCAAACCGTTCGGGCCCTGCGTCGGTGTGGATCATCACGCCCCCCGCGCCATCGCAGGGCGGCAACCGTTTCACCGCTCGCACCGGCGTCGCGCGTCGCGCATCCGCGATCGACGCGAGCATCTTGTGCACATAGTGCTTCGAACCTCCACGGACGGTTCGCCACTGCGGCCGGTTGTTCAGCTCGAGCAGTCCGTGGTTGTGGCAGAAGCGGATCATCGTGGCGACCGGAAACTGCAGCATCTGGTCTGTCGGACACGACCAGATGCATCCGATCATCGGCAGGAAGTAGCCATCACGGAACACACTGCTGAAGCCGTGCCGCTGGAGGAACGTCGCGATGGGCTCGTCGAGCGCCTGTTCCTCGCCAGCACGCGCCACGGCGGTCGTGATGCGATTGAAGCGCACGATGTCGGCGAGCATGCGCCAGAAGTCCTGGGAGACGAGGTTGCGGCGCTGCGCAAACACCCCATTCAGATCGCTGCCGCACCACTCCAGGCCGGCGGCCGGCGCCTGAACAGAGAACGACATGTCCGACGGTGCGCTGTCGACGCCAAGCTCGGCGAAGAGGCGGATCAGCTCTGGATAAGTACGCTCGTTGAAGACGAGGAAACCGGTGTCCACGCCATGGGTAACGCCTTCAAGCTGGACATCGACCGTGTGCGCGTGGCCGCCGAACCACCGCTCCGCCTCGAACAGAGTGACTTTCGCATCTGGGGCCAGCCCACGCGCGACCGCGAGGCCCGAAATGCCCGATCCGATGACTGCGACGCGACGCACGGCTCAGCGTGCCGCCAAAGAAAAAGGGGCACCGTCAACAACGGAGCCCCCGGATGTAAAGACTGCTGCGCGGCGCCCCGGAGCGAAGGAGGGAGGGAGGGAGGAGGAGGAGAAGCGCTCAGGGATTGCAGCCAGACGAGCTGACAGGCCGCGCAGCACGGAAAAACGAACCTTTGCATGGACCTCATGTGCGCGTCGGAGTTCCGCGACGGCGCTTGAAACTACTTGTATCGTCAGGTGATGCATCTCGCTATGTCCAATGATGAACTGTATAGTAACAATGGGAACTATATAGTTCAATTTTGATCTGTCAAGTATTCTTTTCGGGCACTGAGGGAGACGAGACCCCCTTGAATACCGATTGTCTAGCACAAACACCCCGAAGACCGTATGCTAGATGGGTCGTCTGTCTAGTGCAAGTCTTAGCCACAATGGCCGAGAGATCGAGACCTATCTCATGCAAGCGCCTTTCTCCGCCAAGCCCGTGACTTTGTCGATCGCTGCCGTAGAGCGGGACACGGGGCTGTCCAAGGACACGCTACGTGTCTGGGAACGCCGCTACGGATTCCCCGTCCCGCTGCGCGATGCACTGGGTGAGCGCAGTTATCCATTCGATCAAGTCGAGAGGCTGCGCACGATCAAGCGCCTGCTCGATGCCGGCCACCGGCCGGGTCGGGTGGTCTCGATGAGCAAGGACGACCTCGCCAATTTGGCGGCGGCCGTTGGCGCGCCGGGCGCGCTCAGGGACGCCTCTGCTGCAAGCCCCCCCACCGATCTGATGCGCCTGGTCGCCCTTGTCAAGGACAACGATGTCGAAGGTCTGCGCCGCGCTCTGTCGCGTGTACTGTCCCGGCTCGGCCTCGGACGGTTCGTGCTCGACGTCGTCGCCCCATTGAATGTCGAGGTCGGCGAAGCGTGGATGCAGGGGCAGATCGAGGTCTTTCAGGAGCACCTGTACACAGAGTCGGTGCAAGTCGTACTACGCAACGCGTTGAGTCACCTTCCGCCCGCTGGCGCCGGTCGACCGCGTGTGTTGCTCGCCACGGTGAGCGGCGAGCCGCACGGACTGGGCCTGTTGATGGCCGAGGCAGTGCTCGCTCTGGAGGGATGTCGATGTGTGTCGCTCGGAGTGCAGACGCCGGTGTGGGACATCGTGCGCGCAGCCGATGCGCTCGACGTCCAGGTGGTCGCCCTGAGCTACACAGGCTGCACCAATCCCAACCAGGTCGTCGACGGACTCGTCGAGTTGCGCAGCAAGCTCGCCCCAGGCGTGGAGGTCTGGGCTGGCGGCAGTGCACCAGTCCTGCAGCGTCGGGTGATCGACGGTGTTCTCGCCCTGCCCAAACTTGACCGGATCACCGACATGCTGGCTCGGTGGCATGCTGGTCACCCTTCGACCTATTGAACCCGGTGTCAGCACCGTTCTCTAGAATCGCGGCCCCCGCCCGCCCGCTCCCGTTCGCGGATACCACCATGCTCTACCCGGAACTCTTCAAGCAACTGGAAGCCGTGCGCTGGAACATGGAGCATGACATTCCGTGGGCCAGATTCGACACCGCTTTGCTGAGCGAGGAGCAGGCGCGCACGATCAAGATGAACGCCATCACCGAGTGGGCAGCGCTCCCCGCCACCGAGATGTTCCTGCGAGACAACCGGGAGGACAGCGACTTCTCGGCCTTCATGAGTGTGTGGTTCTTCGAAGAGCAGAAGCACTCGCTCGTGCTGATGGAGTATCTGCGTCGCTTCCGGCCGGACCTGGCGCCCACCGAGCAGGAACTGCATGAGGTGCGCTTCGAATTCGACCCAGCGCCTGCCCTCGAGACGCTGATGCTGCATTTCTGCGGCGAGATCCGGCTCAATCACTGGTATCGGCGCGCTGCCGAATGGCATACCGAGCCGGTGATCAAGTCGATCTATGAAACGCTGGCGCGCGACGAGGCGCGTCACGGCGGCGCGTACCTGCGCTACATGAAGCGCGCCATGCAAAATTCCGGTGACGAGGCGCGCAGCGCTTTTGCCAAGGTTGGCGTGCTGATGGCCAGTGCACGACGAACCGCGCAGGCGCTGCACCCCACCAACCTGCACGTCAACGAGAAGCTGTTCCCACGCGACACGGTGCAAAGTCGCCTGCCAGACCCGGCATGGCTTGAGCATTGGCTGGACAAGCAGATCCAGTTCGACTCGGCGTGGGAGAGCAAGGTCGTTGAGCGCATCTTGCACAACCTCGGCCTGCTGTTCGAGCGCAGCTTCGCCAGCGTCCAGGAACTCAACCGCTACCGCAAGGAACTGCTACGCGCGCTCACGCCACCGGGTGCAGCTCCCGTGGCCGCCTAGTTCGGCGCAACCCTGGCCTGCGCCGCAGCCAGAGCGCGTGCCTGTTCGGCCTTGCGGTCGGCCTCGATCCGCTGCGCCGCCGCTCGCTGCCCGACGAACTTGCCATAGGCCTTCCAGTCGATACCCTGCGCCGACAGCAGGTCCTCACCGTAGATCGCCTTGGTGGCAAGTGCCACGACCGGCAAGTGCACGTACGCGGCGCAGTCCGCCAATGTGAACGCCTCACCGGCCGCATGCGGCGCGAAGCGTGCCATGCGCTTGAAGGCGGGGATGTTGCGATCCAGCAGCTTGCGTACGCGAGCCTTGTGCGAGTCGCTCAACGTGCCGCCGAAGAAGGCCTCGACGTAGAGTTCTCGCGCGACCAGCTCGAGGTGGAGCTCGATGAACTGCGCCAGTTCGCGCGCCTTGGCCGCGTCCCAGGGATCGGACGGCAGCAGGGAGGGCATCGGGTAGCGCTGCTCGATGTACTCGACAATGACCGCGCTCTCGCACAGCGCCCCGCGCTCGGTACGCAGGAAGGGCACCTTGCCGAGCGGCGAGGCCGCGTAGACGGACTCGTCCTTGCGCCCGAGCCCGACATGCTCCTCAGCGAAGGGCAGCCCTTTCTCGAGCAGCACGAACTTGACCTTGTTGTAGTAGTTCGATATGGCAAAGCCGCAAAGCGTGAGCTGCGGTGCAGTGTTCATTGTCAGACCTCGCGAGTGGAGCGCACAGCTTAGCGCCGGTTGACGATCGCCAGCCCGATCACCACGGCGACGAGGGCGACGGCCAACCGCAGTGTCAGTGGCTCGGACAGCAGAACAACGCCAGCGGCCAGGCCGGCCACAGGAGTCAGCAACGTGAAGGCCGCAATGCGCGTGGCCGGGTAGTGGCGAACGAGCCAGAACCACGTGAGATAACTCGCGAAGGTCACGACGACAGTCTGAAAACCAAGCGAAGCGACCGATAACGCGCGCGGCACAGGAGGCCATCC
>JAOUIM010000480.1 GCA_029884035.1 Aquincola sp.
CGCGTGGCCTCGATGAATCGGCGCGAGTTCGCGCAGCTCCTCGCCGCCGCAGGCGCTGCCGGGTTCGGCCTTGGCCGCACGGCTCACGCGCAGGCAGCCTCTCCCTACGACGCCCCGGCGCCGTTCAAGGGGTCGGGCGCGGTGTCGCTGTTGCACATGACCGACTGTCACGCGCAGTTGCGGCCGCTTTATTACCGTGAGCCGAGCGTCAACCTCGGTGTCGGCGACCAGCGCGGCAAGCCGCCGCATCTGGTAGGCACTTACCTGCAGCAGGCGGCTCGCCTGCTGCCCGGCTCACCCGAGGCCTACGCCTTCACCGCAGTCGACTTCGAGCGCGCCGCGCGCCGCTACGGCCAGGTCGGCGGGTTCGCGCATCTGGCCACGCTGGTCAAGCGGCTCAAGGCCTCGCGCCCCGGCGCGCTGCTGCTCGACGGCGGCGATACCTGGCAGGGCTCGGCCACCGCGTTATGGACCCGTGGGCAGGACATGGTCGACGCGACGCGGCTGCTCGGCGTGGACCTGATGACGGGGCATTGGGAGTTCACCCTGGGTGCCGAGCGCGTCAAGCAGATCGTCGACGACGATCTTCGGAGTGGCGGCATCGAGTTCCTTGCGCACAACGTGCGCACCGCCGACTTCGGCGACGAGGTGTTCAAGCCCTATGTGATGCGGGAAATCGCCGGCGTGCAGGTGGCCCTCATCGGCCAGGCTTTTCCGTACACGCCGATCGCGAACCCCCGCTACTTCACACCCGACTGGACATTCGGCGTCCGCGAGGAGGAGTTGCAGAAGCGGGTCGACAGCGTGCGTGCGAAGGGTGCGCAGGCGGTCGTGCTGCTGTCGCACAACGGGATGGACGTCGATCTGAAGCTCGCCTCGCGCGTGACCGGTATCGACGCGATCCTCGGTGGCCATACGCACGATGGGGTCCCGGTCCCGGTGGTCGTGAAGAATCGCTCCGGCTACACCCTGGTGACCAATGCGGGCAGTAACGGCAAGTTCGTCGGGGTGCTCGATTTACAGGTCAAGGGCGGCCGCGTTGCCGACTTCCGTTACGCGCTGCTGCCCGTTTTTTCGAAACTGCTGGCGGCCGATCGGGAGATGGCCGAGCTGATCGACAAGATCCGCGCGCCCTACGAAGCCAGGCTGCGGGAGGAGCTCGCGACCACCGAGGGGCTGCTGTTCCGCCGCGGCAACTTCAGCGGCAGCTGGGATCAGCTGCTGCTCGATGCCCTGATGGAAGCGCAGGGCGCGCCGATTGCATTCTCGCCCGGCTTCCGCTGGGGCACGAGCTTGCTGCCGGGCTCGCCGATCACGCGTGAGCACCTGATGGACCAGACCGCGACGACGTATTCCCATGCGACCTTGTCCTACCTGACCGGCGAGCAGATCAAGACCGTGCTGGAGGACGTCGCCGACAACCTGTTCAATCCCGACCCGTACTATCAGCAGGGCGGCGACATGGTGCGCGTGGGGGGACTGACCTATGCGATCGAGCCGAACGCCACCATGGGCGCGCGCGTTTCCGACATGCGCCTGGCCGGCGAGGCGTTGGAGGCCGACAAGCTCTACAAGGTCGCCGGTTGGGCGCCAGTGGCCGAGGGCTCGCGCAACGCGGGACTCAAGCCCGTGTGGGAGCTGGTTGAGGATTGGTTGCGGGCTCAGAAGCGCATCACGCCACGGCGGCTGAACAATCCGCGCTTGATCGGCGTGCAGGGCAATCCCGGCATCACGTAAGGTCTTTCGTGCGCTGCCGCGGCCGAGCAATAGAGGCCCCACTCCACAACCGCGCGGGGTAAGTCCGCTGGGCGGGCAGGTGGCAGACCGCTAGGCTGCGGACCTTCTGACCGTCATCCGGAGACACGCATGAGCCAAGTCGCTGCCGACGCCCTCGCGCTGCAACGCCTGTACCACTGGGAAAAGACCACACCCGAGCGCATCGTCTTTACGCAGCCCTATGAAGGCGCCGCCAAGGGCAGCGGGCAGATCCGTACCTGGACCTGGAAACGGGCCGTTGACGAAACCCGTCGCATCGCCGCGTACCTGAAGAGCCTGAACCTGGCCAAGGGTAGCCACATCGCGCTGATCTCGAAGAACACCGCGCACTGGCTGATGACCGATTGGGCAATCTGGATGGCCGGCCACGTGTCGGTGCCGCTGTACCCGACGCTCGCGGCCGACACGATCCGCCAGATCCTCGAGCACAGCGAATCGAAGCTGCTGTTCGTCGGCAAGCTCGACGGCTGGGACGGCATGAAGACCGGCGTGCCCAAGGGCCTGGCCTGCGTCACGCACCCGCTGGCGCCTGCCAATGCCGTGCCCGGCGCACCGACCTGGGACGACATCGTCGCCAAGACCGCGCCGATCGCCGACAGTCCGGTGCGGCCGGCCGACGAGCTGTGCACGATCATGTACACGTCGGGCACCACCGGCATGCCCAAGGGCGTGATGCACAGCTTCGGCACCTTCGCGTGGAGCGTGCAGTCGGGCCTGAAGCGCGTGCCGATCGACCACAGCGCGCGCATGCTGAGCTACCTGCCGCTGTCGCACATCGCCGAGCGTACGCTGGTCGAGCACGGCCTGCTGGCCACCGGCATGCAGGTCTGGTTCGCCGAGAGCCTGGACACCTTCACGATCGACCTGCAGCGCGCCAAGCCGACGGTGTTCTTCTCGGTGCCGCGGCTGTGGGTCAAGTTCCAGCAGGGCATCAACCACAAGATGCCGCAGGCCAAGCTGGACAAACTGCTGCGGCTGCCGATCATCGGCGGCCTGGTGCGCCG
>JAOUIM010000481.1 GCA_029884035.1 Aquincola sp.
GCTCGGCTGGCGCGAAGCTGACATCGATGTCATCGATGCCGATCTCGGCCTGAGCGGGGCGTCATCGGTGCAGCGCAGCGGCTTCAAGGAACTGGTCGGACGCGTGGGTCTCCACGAGGTCGGCCTGATCCTGTCGATCGATGTGACCCGCCTCGCCCGCAATTGCACGGACTGGTATCCTCTGCTCGACATCTGCGGATTGCACGGCTGCCTGATTGCCGATCGGGACGGCGTCTACGATCCGGGCAGTCCGAACGGACGACTGCTGCTTGGCTTGAAAGGAACGATATCCGAGCTGGAGCTGCACACGATCCGTAGCAGGCTCACGGCAGGTCTTCTCGCAAAAGCCGAGCGCGGCGAGTTGGCGCTGACTTTGCCTGTCGGCCTCGTCCGCGACCCTTCGGGTGTCGTCGTCAAGGATCCGAATATGGAGGTTCAGGAACGGCTCTCGCTGCTGTTCGAGACCTTTCTGAAGGTGCGCAGTGTCGCCAAGGTGATGCGCGAGTTCAATGCCCGTGATCTCGAACTGCCGCGCCGTGATCGTCATGGCGATCTCACGTGGGCCTCCGCCACAACGTCCGCAGTGGCGAGGATTCTCAAGAACCCCGCCTACGCTGGCGCATTCGTCTACGGACGCACACGATTGCGCAAGCCCACCGACGGCAAATCGGCGATGAAGGCGGCGAAGCCGATCGAGGAATGGCGGATCGTCGTCAAGGACCGCTATCCAGCCTATATCGATTGGAAAACCTACGAGAAGATCAGAGGCATCGTCAGCGACAACCGGGCTGAATACATGCGCAAGAAGACGAGGGGTGCGCCGCGCGATGGCGAGCTGCTTCTGACCGGCATCGCGTGGTGTGGCAGATGCGGCCACAAGATGTACGTCCGCTATAAGAACCGTCCCGAGTACGTCTGCAATCACCTGAGCGCACATCAGGGCCTGCCCGCCTGCCAGCATGTCAGCGCGCCTCGTATTGACACGGCAGTGACGCAGGCCTTCCTGCAAGCGCTGGCTCCGGCCGAGATCGACGCGCTGTCGCGCGCCCGTCGCGCTCAGAGCGAGTCGGACAAGGCGATCCGTAAGAGCGCTGAGCAGCAACTTCAACGGCGACGTTACGAAGCATCGCTGGCAGAACGACAGTTCAACAAGGTCGATCCCGACAATCGGCTCGTCGCCGCTGAGCTGGAGCGTCGCTGGGAGTCGGCCCTCAAGGAGGTGCGCGCAGCGGAGGAGGCCCTGGCGCAGTCCAGTGTGCCCCAATCCGTTAGCCCCATCGCGATCGGAAAGGCACTGGGCGACAACGTCATCCGCCTTTCTGGCCGCCTCCCCGAGATCTGGGCGGACCTGAGCACGACCGATGCAAAGAGAAAGGCATTGCTGCGCTGTCTCGTAGAGAAGGTTGTTCTCGACCGCGGTGAGCATGACGTTGTCAAAGTGCGCATCGTGTGGCGCGGTGGAGCCGTCAGTGAGATCGAAGTGAAGATGCGTGTGGGCTCCGTGGCACGGCTAACCCGTGGCGATGAGATGCAGCAGCGCGTTACCGAGCTTGCCCGTACCGGGATGCACGACGATGAAATTGCCGCCGTGCTGACGCGAGACGGGCACCGCTCACCGAACAGCCCCGACAAGGTCCTACCGAACACTGTCCAGCGCATACGGTATGACGCGGGCCTGAAAGGGCTCGTCGAGCAGCGAACGCGCTGGCAGCACTCCAAGGACGTGCTGAGCGCAAACGAGATCGCCAACGTCTTGAAGATCCCTGTGAACTGGATCTACGTCCAGATCCGGAAAGGGCGCTTGTTGATCGATCCGCACCCGTCCGGCGCGCACCTGTTCGCAAACACGCCGGCCATCATTGAAGCCGTCAGAAAGCTGCGCAACCACGAGATCGATCATCTCGATCTCAGAATCAATGCGCCTTGCAAGAAGGGGCATTCACATGGGTAGTCGCTCGAAGGCCTCGAATGGCGCACTCCGCAACGAACTTGGGCGCCGACGCTTGCCGGATAGCGCGAAGCAGCGCATCGCTTGGGCATGCCAATCACGCCGGATCAGCTGCCCGATGATATTGCCGAGCTGAAGCGCCGGCTGATCGAGACGACTGCCGAGCTGGCCGCCGCCAAGAACGGCCTCGTCGTCACGCAGCTCACCATCGAGAAGCTGAAAGCCCAGATCGCGAAGCTCAAGCGCGAGAAGTTCGGGTCCAGCTCCGAGAAGATCGAGCGGGCCATCGAGCAGCTGGAACTGGCGCTGGAGGAAGCCGAGGCGGCGAAGGCGGAGGCGATCGCCGCGTCACCGCAGCCGTCCGTACAGGATGAGCTAATCGCCGAAGCCGCCGCGCCTGAGAGGAAGAAGCGTCGCCGGCTGCCGCCCGAGTCCCCACGTCGCGATGTCGTCCATGCGCCTACTGGCGTTTGCAAGAGGTGCGGCGGCGATGAGCTGCGCAAGGTCGGCGAGTCGGTCACCGAGGTGCTGGCCTACGTTCCTGCGCGGTTCGAGGTGATCCGCCACGTGCGCCCCGCCTGCTCGTGCCGGAAGTGCGAGACGATGGTGCAGGCGCCGATGCCGGAGCTTCCCATTCCGCGCGGCATGGTCGACGCGAGCTTCCTCGCCCACATCATCATCGCCAAGTTCTGTGATCACTTGCCGCTCTACCGGCAAGCCGAGATTTATGCACGGTCCGGCCTCGATATCGACCGCAGTCAGCTCGCCGAATGGCTCGGTCACGTCGCGTGGCTCCTGCGGCCGCTGGTCGAGCTGATTGCCGCGCATGTC
>JAOUIM010000088.1 GCA_029884035.1 Aquincola sp.
GCAACGGCGTAAAGACGGTGCTCGTCGCCGGCTTCATGCTGCTCGTATTCCAGTATCTCGTCACGCGGCATCTGACGCACGTCGCGGCGTTCGTGCGCGGCATCGACCCGAAGGCACCCCAGGGAGCGCGCTTGCGCCTGGAGCGCCCCGCGCAAGGTCGCTGGCGGCCCGACATCCTCGATGCGCTGGAAAGATCGATCAACGATCTGTCGGGCTCGCTGCGCGAAGCCCACGTCGAGCTGCGGCGCTCGGAGCAGCGGCTGCGAATGCTGACGCAGCAGACCACGGCCTACCTCTGTGAACTCGACATGAATGGCCGCATCGTTTTCGTCAACCGCACCTACCCCGGATTGACGCCTGCGCAGGTCGAAGGCTCGCTGTTGACCGACTGGTTTCCCGCCTCACTGCAGCCGACTGTGGAGGCTTCGACGCGGCGAGCATTGACGGAAGCCGCGACGCAGAGGCTGGAGTACTCGATCCCCGACCCCAGCGGCATCGAGCATGCCTACATCGCCGCAATCACGCCGATTCTCGATGCGGGCGCCATCACCGGTGCCACCTTGACGGCGGTGGAGATCACCGAGCAGAAGGCGGCGGAGCGCGCGGTGCGCGAGTTGGCCGCGAGTCTGGAGCAGCGCGTGCGCGAGCGCACGTCCGAACCGCAGGCTGCGGTCGCGCAAGCCGAGGGCGCGAGCCGCGCCAAAAGCGAATTCCTCTCCCGCATGAGCCACGAGCTGCGCACGCCGATGAACGCCATCCTCGGCTTTGCGCAGATCCTCGAGATGTCGGATCCCACACCCAAACAAGCCAAATGGGCGGGAGAAATCCGGCGCGCCGGCGAGCACCTGGTGTCGATGATCGAGGACCTGCTCGACCTCGCACGTATCGAAGTCGGCAAGATGGCGATCCATATCGAAGCGCTGGAATTGCAGGCTGTCGTGCACGAGGCCGTCGCGCTGGTACGGACCATCATCGATGGGCGGGGCCTGCGCCTCGAGTGGGACCTGCAGTGCATGCCGCAACAGCGCGTGCGCGCGGATCGGCTGCGCCTGCGCCAAGTGCTTGTCAATCTGCTGTCCAACGCCGCCAAGTACAACCGCCAAGGTGGCACGATCACTGTTCGTTGCGCACCGCATGGCAGCGCTTGGCGCCTGGCCATCAGCGACACGGGCGTGGGGATCGACGCGCACCAGCTCGAGCGCCTGTTCCAGCCCTTCGAGCGCCTGGGTGCCGAAGGCACCCGCGTCGAGGGCACGGGCATCGGGCTCTCGCTGTCGCGGCACCTGGCCGCGCTGATGGGCGCGTCGATTGGCGTTCAAAGCCAGGTCGGCGTCGGTTCCACGTTCTGGATCGACCTGCCGGGCGCCGATGGTCAAGGTGCACCGGCCACGACGCCGAGCGCGCGAAGCGTTCCTGACGCCGGCCGCCACCTCGATGTGCTGTACATCGAGGATGATCCCACCAACACCGCGTTGTTCGAGGCTTTCGTGTCAATCCGCCGCGACGTCCGGCTTCGGACTGCGGAAGACGGCACGGCCGGCCTGGAGCGCGCCCGCGAGCGGCGCCCGGATGTCATCGTGCTCGACATCCAGATGCCCGGCATGAACGGCTACGAGGTGCTGCGGCAGCTGCGCGGCGACCCGCGACTGTGCGATGTGCCGGTCATCGCGCTGTCGGCCGACGCGATGCCGCACGATGTGCAGCGCGGCTTGGCGGCGGGGTTCGACCGCTACCTCTCCAAGCCCGTTGTGCTGGCCGAACTCCTCGACGCGCTGACCGCGCTCGCGGGATAGGACAGCCGCCGCAGGCGTTCGCCGCGACCCGCTCGGCGGCTCAGACGTACCGCGCCGCCGCCCGCGCGAGCGTCGCCTTCACCGCGGCCGCCAGCCCCGCCGGCGCCACCACCCTGACCTGCTCGCCGTGGCGCAGGATGTCCATCGCGAGCTCGGTCGCGTCGGCATACGGGACGCGCAGGGTCAGTGAACCGTCTGAGTGCAGCTTGGCTTCCTGCTGCGGATGCCATTGCTCGTGGCGCACCCATTGCGCGGCCTCGGGCGTGAACTCGAGGATGGCCCACTGCACCTTGGCGCCGCTGAAGGCACCGTAGCCCGCATCGAGCTCGGCCTCGATCGTCTTGACCGCCACGTCCTTGGCGCGCTGATCCACCAGATCGGCTTCGCGGATCGCGTCGAGCGCAAAGCGGCGCAGTGCGTCGGTGGCGTGGCACCAGGCATCGAGGTACCAGGTGTTGCGCCAGTGCACGAGGCGCTGCGGGCTCACGGTGCGATCTGTCATCTCGCGGCGGCTGCGCACCCAGTAGTGCAGGTGCACCCGCTGGCGTCGCGTCAGCGCGCTGCCGATCACTTCGAAGTGCCGCGGCGCCACCGGCCGACGCGCCGCCGAAAGGACCTTCACGCGCCGCGTCATCTCGCGCGATTCGGCATCGCTCGCGCCGAGCATGCTGTGAAGCTTGTCCAGCAGCGGCTGCAGGTGGCGCGCCAGCACCCCGCCTTCGTCCAGTCCCTCGATCAGCTGGTGCATGGTCAACAGCGCATGGATCTCGCGCTCCGAGAACCACAGGCCCGGCAGCTCGTGCCGGACCTGCCGCGCATCGCGCGCGTCGGCCGTGAAGCGGTAGCCGTTGCTGTGGCGGTCGTAGACGATCGGCGCATCCAGCCGCTCGCGCAGGTACTCGAGGTCGCGCTTGAGCGTGGCGCGCGAGACCCCCAGCTCGTCCATCAGGGCGGTAAAGGGCACGCTGCCGCGATTGCGGATCAGCAACTCGATCTTGTAGAAGCGTTCGGTACGGTCCATCCGGGGCCCCTGAAGTGGCTCATGGCGTGAGCCACCATGGTAGCCGGCCTGTCACCGTAGGCTCATCCCATGAGCTTGCGGGCGACGATCCTGATCGCGCCGGGGCTGTCCCGGCGAACCCCCGAAAGCCGACCATGCACCCGAGCGCCGACCTGTTTGCCGAAACCCTGCCCGCCGTCCACACAGCCCTGCCCGTCCAAGGTGCCGACCGGGTGGCCTTCGAAATCGGCTGGGACCATGCCCACTACCGCCTGACCCCGCCGCCCGAGGCGCTTGCCGACGCGCATCCGGTGCACCAGGGCTGGCGCGCCGGCTCGGCCACCTTCGGCACGCGCACGCTCAAGCCCACGCCGCACGTGCGCAAGTGGCTGCAGCTGCGCCTGTCGGCCTGGCGTCGCGGCCGCGTTTTCGAGAGCGTGCAGGTCACGCCCAACTTCCTGGCCCAGATCGACGTGCCGCTGTGCCCGATCACACGGGTCGAGCTCACGCACGGCAGCGGCGCGGGCAGCGACGCATCGGTCGACCGCGTCTGCAACCAGGCGGGCTACGCTGCCGGCAACCTGGCGGTGATGAGCACGCGCGCCAACCAGGCCAAGGCCGACCTCGGCTGGCGCGACGCGATGGAAGTCGTGCGCCAGCTCGAAGCGTCGGGCCTGGACACACTCGACGGACTGGCGCCCGTGCACTGGTCGCGCCTGGCCGTGCTGGCGAGCTTTGCGACACCGCTGCCGCATGCCGAGGCGGCCTGCCTGCCCATGCTCGTGCTGCCGCCGAACCGGCTGCGCCTGCTCAACGCGATCCAGGCACTGCAAGCCATCGTCACGTTGGCCTTCACGCACGAACAGGCGGTGCCGCGGCTGCGGGAGCTGCAGGCGCATGTGCCCGCAATCGCGCGACACGATTTCCAGGTCTTCGTGCTGACGCTGCAGGCGCGCCGCCTCGCGCTGGGCATGCAGCTCGGCGGACAGGCACTGCGTCACGCGCTCGAGGACCTGTGGGCCGATGCCGCAGTCAACCGCCGCTGGCAGCGCTTCGCCCTGCAGCTCACGGGGGCCGACACCGAGTGTCTCGTGCGCCATGCGTCACGGCGCCGACTCGGCGGCCGCGGCTGGCAGTGGCTGCCGCAGGACACGGCCACCGAGGGCTGGGCGCTCGACCATGATGGCTCGGTGGCGCCCAGACCCGGCTGGGCCGTCGCGGCCAAGCCGCCGGTCAAGGCCATCGCGACGCGGCGGCGTGGATCGGCCACGTGCGCGGCTGACACGGCCCGCTGAGGGGTGCACCACCAACACGCCCGCCGCGCCTACCATCGCGTGGTGGGCGAGCGTGAATTCGACTTCATCGTTGTCGGTGCCGGTATCGCCGGTGCGTCGGTCGGGGCATTTCTGGCGCCCCACGGCCGGGTGGCGCTGCTCGAGCGCGAGTCGCAACCGGGGTATCACACCACCGGCCGTTCGGCAGCGATGTTCATGGAGAGCTACGGCCCGCCACAGGTGCGCGCGCTCACGCGGGCGAGCCGCCGCTGGTTCGAGGCCATGCCTGGCGTCCTGGCGCCGCGAGGCGCCCTCTACATCGGCCGCGCTGAACAACGCGAGGCCATCGACGCCCTGCACGATGAGTTGACTCGGGACGGCGCGGCCGTGCAGCGGTTGTCGAGTGGCGAGGCGTTGCAACACGTGCCGCTACTGCGCCCCGAGGCGGCCGCGCACGCGCTGCTCGACGGCGGCGCCAGCGACATCGACGTGCACGCGGTGCATCAGCAGTTCCTGCGCCTGCTGCGCGAACAGGGGTCGGCACTTCGCAGCGACGCACCCGTCACCGCGATCGAGCGCGACGGCGGCGCCTGGCGAGCCACCTTTGCAAACGGGCCCGACGCGCGCGCCCCTGTGGTCGTCGACGCCGCGGGCGCCTGGGTCGACGAGGTGGCGGCGCTCGCGGGCGTGCGTGCGATCGGGATCGAGCCGCGGCGCCGCAGCGCGTTCACCTTCGCGCCACCGTCTGGCACCGATGTGCGGACATGGCCCTGCGTGGCGGGCGTCGAGGAGGACTTCTACTTCAAGCCCGATGCCGGTGTGCTGCTTGGTTCGCCTGCCAACGCCGACCCGGTGGCGCCGCACGACGTCGTGGCCGAGGAACTCGACATCGCAATCGGCATCGCTCGGATCCAGGAAGCCACCCTGATGACGATCCGCCGGCCGCTGCGCACCTGGGCCGGGCTGCGCAGCTTCGTGCGCGACGGCGCGCTGGTCGGCGGGTTCGACGATGCCGCGCCCGGCTTCTTCTGGTGCTGTGGCCAAGGCGGCTACGGCATCCAGACCGCTCCGGCGATGGGCGCCGCCTGCGCAGCACGGATTCTCGGGCAGGCGCTGCCTCCGTACATCGCCGACGAAGGCCTCAAGTTCGACGATTTGCGCTGCCGGCGCTGACGGCGTACCCGCCACAACGCCGCAACAGCACCCCGCCTTGCGGGGGTGCGCGTTGTCAAAGGGCTCCGTTTCCCGCGACCGCGGGGGCTGCGTGGCACCGCAGCAGCGTGCGCCCTCGTCAGAATCTGACACAGCCGTCCGTGACGACGAGGCACACCCGAGCGATCCGACACCATGCCCCAACCCCCATCCGACCTCGCCGCACTGGCCGAGTTCGAACCGTTGCGGCGAGCCGAACTCCTCATCGTGCATGCCCTGGCGTCCGGCGAGATTGCCAAGGTGCGCCTGCGCCGGCCCGACAAGCCGCTTTCAGGGGCGAGCGTGCGGGGTTCGTTCCTGGCCTTTGCGCTGGGAGGCGGGCTGCCCATGAAGGGGCGGCGTCTGGAACTCGTCGGTGCATTCATCGAAGGCCGCGTCGACCTGGGTCATGCCAGAGTTCCCGGCAGCCTGTGGTTCTATCGCTGCACCTTCGACTCGCCGGTGCTGCTCGATGGCGCGCAGGTGGCGGGGGCCGTGACCTTCGCCGGCTGCCACCTGTCGGACCTGATGGCCGAAGGCTGCTCGATCGCGGGCGATCTGATGCTTCACGCCGGATCGAGCATCGACAACGACCTTCGGCTCAGCCGCGCGCGCATCGGCGGCGACTTCGACTGCAAAAGGGTCGACCTCTGCGGTGACGGCGACACGTCGCCGTCGCGCCGCGCCATCGCAGCTGATGCGATCGAGGTTGGCGGCGACGTGACGCTCGCGGACGGTCTCCAGGCGATCGGCGAAGTGCGATTCAGGGCGGCGCGCATCCACGGCAACTTCCGCGCCAGCGGCAATTTCACTGGAAACCACCTGTCCGACGACAGCCGTGGCACGGCACTGATGCTCGACCGCATCGCGGTCGGCGGTTCGGTGCACTTCGACGGCGGATTCTTCGGCGCGGCAGGCTGTGTCAGCCTGCGCCAAGCCAGCGTCGCGGGCGATCTCGATGCCTCCGGTGCGAGTTTCGACCGCCTGGGCGATGCATCGCGCAGCGACCGCGCAGGGCTGGTCCTCGACCGAGCGCGCATCGAAGGCTCGCTGATCCTGTGCGGCCTGCAATCGCCGCTCCAGGGGGCATCGTTCGTGCGAACGCGCGTGGGCACCCTGATCGACGACGAGACGACGTGGGGCGAGCAGCTCGCGCTGGACGGGTTTGCGTACGGCCGGCTCGGTGACGACGCGCCGCTGGATACCGTGTTCCGGGTCGACTGGCTCGAGCGGCAACGGCCGGCCCACCTGGACAGCCACTTCCGCATGCAACCTTGGCGCCGTCTGATCCGTGTGCTGCGGCGCATGGGGCATGAGCGGCGCGCCACCAGCATCGCACTGCGGCGCGAACGCAGACTGCGCGACATCGGGTGGGTTGGATCATGGGCGCCCCCTGCCCTGCGCTGGCTGCCTCAGGCCGGGCACCGGCTGCTCGGGCTACTCGCCGGCCATGGTTATCGACCGGGGCGGCTCCTGGGCTGGTTGATGGCAGTGTGGCTGCTGTGCGGCGGTGCGTACTGGACCGCCGCCCATGGCACCGTCGCGCAGGCCAGCGCGCCATCGGCAGACAGCGTGTTCAGCCCGCTGATCTACTCGCTCGACCGCCTGCTGCCCTGGGTCGCGCTGAGCCAGTCGCGGCAGTGGCCCGCGGCCTCGTCCTGGCCGGAAGTGATGCGCTGGGTGGCGCATCTCGAGAGCGCATTCGGCTGGGCGGCCATCCTGCTGCTGCTGGCATCGCTGGCCGGATGGATGGACCGCGACCGTCGACGTTGAGCCAGGTTCGCACGGGCCCGACGGCCGAGGCCGTCGCCGCATTGCGGCGGCCTACTCCAGCCCGAGGGCCACGCGCGCGTCGTACTCGCGGTCGAGCATGGACATCACGATCAGGGTGTCCCAGGTGTCGCCACCGGCGCTGTGGATACGCACGCTCTCGCGCAACCGTCCTTCCTCGACGAAGCCTTCGCTCGCGTACAACGAGCGGGCGCGCTCGTTGAGCGATTTCACGTCAAGCCAGAAGCGGTGCGCATGCAGGTCGGTGAAAGCCATGCGCTTGAGCAGCCGCGCGCAGGCACGCCCCAGGCCCTGGCCCTTGGGCTGCAGCACGATGCGTTTGAGCTCGACGCTGCGGTGGGGGTTGCGCAGGCCCTGCAGGATCACGAAACCCGCGCGCGGCGCGTCAGCGCCGGCCTCGACGATGAAGTGCCGCGTGTCGGGGATACGCAGCGCACCCTCGTGCTGCACGCGCTCCCAGGGCGTGATGAAGGGGCGATTGACAGCATCGTTCTCGACCGTGATGACCCATTCGAGATCCGACAGCATCGTCGGGCGCAGCCGAGGTGTGTTCGTCATGCGGCGCTCAAACGTCGACCTCAACGGCGTCGCCGTGCATCTCCATCAGCTCGCGCCGCGCCGCAGCCTCGCCCTTGCCCATCAGCTTGTTGAGCGACGCGGTCGTCGCGCCGACGTCGAGCGCGCCGCAGGCCACCGGCAGCAGGCGGCGCGTGTCGGGGTTGAGCGTGGTGTCCCACAGCTGCTCGGCGCTCATCTCGCCCAGGCCCTTGAAGCGGCCGATGCTCCACGAGCCCTCGCGCGCACCTTCCTTGCGCAGCTTGTCCAGCGTGGCCTCGAGCTCGCCGTCATCGAGCGCGTAGATCTTGGCGGCGGGCTTCTTGCCGCGCGCGGGCGCGTCGACGCGGTACAGCGGCGGTTTGGCCACGTAGACATGGCCGCGCTCGATCAGCTTGGGGAAGTGGCGGAAGAACAGCGTCAGCAGCAGCACCTGGATGTGCGAGCCGTCGACGTCGGCGTCCGACAGGATGCAGACCTTGCCGTAGCGAAGGCCGGAGAAGTCGGGCTCGTCGTTCGGTCCATGCGGATCGACGCCGACCGCCACCGCGATGTCGTGGATCTCGTTGTTGGCGAACAGGCGGTCGCGCTCGACCTCCCAGGCATTGAGCACCTTGCCGCGCAGCGGCAGGATGGCCTGCGTCTCCTTGTTGCGGCCCATCTTGGCGCTGCCGCCGGCGGAGTCGCCCTCGACAAGGAAGACCTCGTTGAACAGCAGGTCGCGGCTCTCGCAATCGGTCAGCTTGCCCGGCAGCACCGCCACACCAGAGCCCTTCCTCTTCTCGACCTTCTGGCTCGCGCGCTGGCGCGTCTGCGCCTGACGGATGACGAGTTCCGCGAGCTTCCTGCCATGCTCGACATGCTGGTTGAGCCACAGCTCGAACGCCGGCCGTGTGTAGTTGGCCACCAGCCTCAGCGCGTCGCGCGAGTTGAGCCGCTCCTTGATCTGGCCCTGGAATTGCGGGTCGAGCACCTTGGCCGACAGCACGAAGCTCGCGCGTGAGAACACATCGTCGGGCATCAGCTTCACGCCCTTGGGCAACAGCGAATGCATGTCGATGAACCCTTTCACCGCCGCGAACAAGCCGTCCTTCAGACCCGCTTCGTGCGTGCCGCCGGCCACCGTGGGAATCAGGTTGACGTAGCTCTCGCGCAGCGTCGCGCCCTCTTCGGTGAAGGCCACGCACCACGCAGCGCCCTCACCCTCGGCGTTGTTGTCCGATTCGCCTTCCTCGGCGTAATGCTCGCCCTCGAACAGCGGGATCAGCGGGTCGGCGGCGAGGCTTTGCAGCAGGTAGTCGGCAAGGCCTTTCTTGTACTGCCAGGTCTGTGTCTCCTTCGTTCTCTCGTGCGTCAGCGTGACGCTCACGCCGGGCATCAGCACGGCCTTGCTGCGCAGCAGGTGGGTCAGCTCTGCCTTCGGCAGCTCGGCGCTGTCGAAGTACTTCGGATCGGGCCAGACGCGCACCGTGGTGCCCTGCTTGCGGTCGCCGGCGGCCGCCTTGCCCACGGCGAGCTTTTCGACCACGTCGCCGCCAGCGAATGCCATCGTCGCGACCTGACCTTCGCGGTACACCGTGACCTGCAGACGCTTGGCCAGCGCATTGGTCACGCTGACGCCGACGCCGTGCAGGCCACCCGAGAAGCTGTATGCGCCGCCTGCACCCTTGTCGAACTTGCCGCCGGCGTGCAGCCGCGTGTAGACGATCTCCAGCACCGGCACGCCTTCTTCCGGGTGCAGGCCGAAGGGGATGCCTCGGCCGTCGTCCTCGACGCTGACGGAGCCGTCAGCGTGCAAGGTCAGCGCGATGCGCCTGCCATGGCCGGCCAGGGCCTCGTCGGCGGCGTTGTCGATGACTTCCTGGATCGTGTGCAGCGGGCTCTCCGTACGGGTGTACATGCCCGGGCGCTGCTTGACGGGCTCGAGCCCCTTGAGGACACGGATTGATTCTTCGGCGTACTTGGCCGGTTGTTTCACGCTGGGCATGGCGGGAGATTCTAGGAGCGCCGGTTGGAGGGCCCCGCCGATCGGCGTGTGCCGGCCAGGCTCGTCACACGAAAGCGACGCGCGACGGCATGGTATCGGCGGCCGTGGCGCGCACCTGGTGTGGACCGAGCGGGAAATCGGACGCGCCGCTACATTGGCGGGATGAACCCGTCCGCTGCGGAGCCACCCCGCCTGTCGATGACCCAGGTGCTGCTGTGCGGCGCGGCGATCGTCACGCTCAGCATGGGCATCCGCCACGGCTTCGGTCTGTGGCTGCAACCGATCACGATGGAGCGCGGCTGGACGCGCGAGACCTTCGCGCTGGCGATCGCGGTGCAGAACCTGGTCTGGGGTCTCGCGGGGCCGGTGGCCGGCGCGCTGGCCGATCGTTTCGGCGCGCTCAAAGTGCTGGTGGGCGGCACGATCTTCTACGCGGCCGGGCTGGTGCTGATGGCGCTGGCGACTTCCGGGCTGGCGTTCAACGGCAGCGCCGGCCTGCTGCTGGGCATCGCGCAGTCCGGCACCACCTATGCGATCGTCTATGGCGTGATCGGGCGCCAGGTGGACCCGACCAAACGGTCATGGGCCATGGGCACGGTGGCTGCTGCCGGGTCGTTCGGCCAGTTCCTGATGATGCCGGTCGAGAATTGGTTGATCGGCAGTTGGGGTTGGCAGAACGCGCTGTTTATCCTGGGAGCGATGGCTCTGTTGATGGCTCCGCTCGCGTTCGGCCTCAAGGAGCCCAGGGCGGCGGCAGCCGCCCATGACCATCATCAGCAGAGCATGGGCGCCGCCTTGCGCGAGGCGTTCGCCTATCCGAGCTTCCGCTGGTTGATGGCGGGTTACTTCGTCTGTGGTTTCCACCTCGTGTTCATTGGCGTGCACATGCCCAGCTACTTGAAGGACAGGGGCCTGACTCCCGATGTGGCCACCACGGCGCTGGCCCTGATCGGTCTGTTCAACGTTTTCGGCTCGTACGGTGCGGGCGTGGTCGGCCAGCGCTGGCCCAAGCGCTATGCCCTGTCGACGATCTACCTGTTGCGCGCTGCCGCGATCCTGCTTTTCGTCGTACTACCGCTTACGCCCTGGAGCGTGTACGCGTTCGCCTCGGCGATGGGCCTGCTGTGGCTGTCGACGGTACCGCTGACCACGGGGCTGGTGGCGCAGATCTTCGGCGTGCGCTACCTGTCGATGCTGGGCGGCTGTGTCTTCCTCAGCCACCAGGTCGGCAGCTTCCTCGGGGCCTGGCTTGGCGGTAGGCTGTACGACGTGACCGGCAGCTACGACCTCGTGTGGTGGATCTCGGTGGCGCTCGGCGTGTTCGCCGCGCTGGTCAACCTGCCG
>JAOUIM010000089.1 GCA_029884035.1 Aquincola sp.
GCGCGATCGCCACGCGCTGGCGCTGGCCGCCCGAGAGCTTGACGCCGCGCTCGCCTACATGCGCGTCGTAACCCTTGCGGCCCTTGGGGTCCACGAGCGTCTCGATGAAGTCGCCCGCCTCGGCCTTGGCTGCGGCCGCGCGCATCTGTTCCTCGGTGCCGTCGGGGCGGCCGTACAGGATGTTCTCGCGCACCGAGCGGTGCAGCAGCGAGGTGTCCTGCGTGACCATGCCGATGTTGGCGCGCAGGCTGTCCTGCGTCACGCCGGCGATGTCCTGGCCGTCGATCAGGATGCGGCCCTGCTGGATGTCGTAGAAGCGCAGCAGCAGGTTGACCACGGTGCTCTTGCCGGCGCCGGAGCGGCCCACGAGGCCGATCTTCTCGCCCGGCCGGATCGTCAGCGTGAAGTCCTCGATCACGAGCTTGCTGTTGGCGCCGTAGTGGAAGCCCACGGCTTCGAAGCGCACCTCGCCGCGCGGCACTGTGAGCGTGGCTGCGTCGGCGCGGTCGACCACGCTGTGGTGCTTGGACAGGATGCCGATGCCGTCGGCCACCGTGCCGATGTGCTCGAACATTGACGCCAGCTCCCACATGATCCAGTGCGCGATGCCGTTCAGGCGCAGCCCCATCGCGCTGGCGGCCGCCACCGCACCAGCGCCCACCTGGCCGTGCGACCACAGCCACAGCGACAGCGCCATCGTCGAGCCGATCAGCATCACCGACAGCGCCTGGTTGATCTGGTCGACCATCGTCACCAGCCGCATCTGCAGGTAGGCGGTGCTCATGAAGTCGCCCATCGCCGCGCGCGCGTAGGCCGCCTCGCGGTGCGTGTGCGAGAACAGCTTGACGGTGGCGATGTTCGTGTAGGCGTCGGTGATACGCCCGGTCATCAGCGAGCGCGCGTCGGCCTGCTGTTGCGCGATCTTCGCCAGCTTGGGCACGAAATACCACAAGGTCAGCACGTACAGCGTGAGCCAGCCGAAGAAGGGAACCAGCAGCCAGAGGTTGAAGGTCGCGAGCACACCCACGAGCGTGATGAAGTACACCGCCACGTAGACCAGGATGTCGGCTCCGATGAACCACACGTCGCGCACAGCCAGCGCGGTCTGCATCAGCTTGGTCGCGATGCGGCCGGCGAACTCGTCCTGGTAGAAGCTCAGGCTCTGCCCCAGCAACTGGCGGTGGAACAGCCAGCGCAGCCGCATCGGGAAGTTGCCGGCCAGCACGTTGAAGCGCAGCACGGCCCAGGACAGCGTGATGATCAGCGTGCCGACCAGCACCGCGGCGAAGATCGTGAGCGTGCTGCCGTGGCGGGACCACAGCTCGCCTGGCGGCACGGCGGCCAGCCAGTCGACGATGCGGCCCATGAAGGCGAACAGCACGCCTTCGAAGGCGGCGATCGACGCCGACAGCAGTGTCAGGACCGCCAGGTGAGGGCGCATGCCGCGCGTGCACGCCCACAGGAAGGGCAGCAGCTTCGGGGGTGCCGGGCGGGGCACCTCGTCGGGGTACGGTGCGATCAGGCGCTCGAAGAAGGCGAACAAGGGCAGTGCGGTCCGGTGGAAAGGGCGCAAGGTTAGCGCACCGGTGTCCGGCGCGCGGCGGGCTTGCGCGGCGTCAAATGCGGCACGAAAGCGGTGCAATTGATTCGTTCAGGGGCCACGAACCGCGCGCACAATGCGCAGCACTTCAGGCGACAAACCGAGCCGCATTACTGGGCGGAACTCCGGAACCCGTCACCGGCGCTCTGAAGTCCCTGGGCCACTTGCGTGGCCCTTTGTATTTCTAGAGCCTCAGCTCCAGGCGCAATTGCGCGTTGAGGTGGGTCTGCGCGGCCGTGCGGCTGGTCTCGAGCAGGCTGCCGCTTTGCACGCTCGTCGTGCCCACGGTGTCCAGTGCCAGCAGGTTCGACAGCGACAGGCGCAGCTTGGCCTCGGGGGTGAAGGCCCACAGCACGAAGGCGTCGACTGCGTTCTTCTCCGACTGCACGATCGTCCGGTCGGCGTCCAGCCGGGTGCGGTAGCCCGGTGTGTGGTTCCAGTTGGCGCCGATCGTGACCGGCGTGCCGCGGAAGCGGTGGTCGGCCCCCAGGTTGACGGTGCGGCCGGGCTGTTCGGCGATGCGGTTGTCAGGGCCGGGAATCGCATCGACCTTGGAACGGAAGAGGGACGCGTTGGCGCGCACCTCGGTGCGCGGGCCGTCGTCGACCAGCTGGTCGAGGCGGAACTTCGCTTCGAGCTCTAGGCCTTGCGTCGTCGCCTTGCCGATGTTCTGCGGCCGCGACACGAAACGTGGCTGGCCGGGGGACCAGCTCACGTCCTCGAGTGACACCACGTTTCGGATCAGGTCGGCGATGCGGCGGTGAAACAGGTTGGCCGAGAGCACACCGCCGTCCGCGAGGTAACGCTCAATCGCAAGGTCGAGACCCAGCGCGACCTCGGGACGCAGGTCAGCGTTGCCGGCGCTGTCGGCGCTCAGCTCGCTGTTGGCGCCCGGGGGCGGGTCTAGGCGATTGAGCGATGGCCGGCCGATCAGCTGGCCCAGGCTCGGTGCGCGGTAACTGCGTGTCAGGCTGGCACGAAGCTGGTCGCGGGCCTGCGCATCGGGTTTCCACACCGCGTGCAGCAGCGGCGTCGCGACGCGGCTCGTGTTGGCGTCGGTCACACCGTTGGCATCTTCGCCCTGTGTCGTGATGCCCTCGATGCGTAGCCCCCCGTGGAGCGCCCATTGGGGGTTGATTGCCCATTCGTCCTGGACGTACAGCGCATGGCGCCGCGACGAGGCGGAGAGGTCTTCGCCGAACTCCGTCAGCTGAGGGACGCCGTCCCAGAGCGTCGACTTGCCCTCGTTTCGGCGGTTGCGCTCCAGCTCGAGGCCGCTGACGACGTGGTGGCCGCTGCCGAGAACGGCCGAGGCCTTGAGGCTCAGCGTCGCATTGCGATCCCGGTTGTCGGTGGATTCGTCGATTCTGCGCGTCAGCGCATCGGCGGCGTCGAACTCCAGACGTTGCAGCGTGCTGCGCCAATGCCCGTTGCCGAGCCCGGCACGCCACTCGAGCCGAACACGGTCGCCCACACGGTGGTTGTAGTTGGCGTTCAGACGGGTCAGCGCAAAACGTCCGTCGGTCGCCGTGTGGCCACGCACATGGTCGGGTGGATCGACGCCAAACGTCTGGCCGACCGTGTCGGTGCTACGCGTTGTGCTGCGGCTGGCGATCATCAGGGGTTGCAACATCAAGCTCGTCCCCTGTTCGTCGCGCCACTGCACGCGCGCTGACGCATGAACGCCACGCCGCTGTTCCCGGCTCTCGAGCGTGCCCTCGCGCACCAACACGGGCTGCCCGGTCGCGAGATCCTCGTCGGTGCGCAGGCTCCGGCTGCTGTTCACGAAGCGGCGCTCGAACAACGAGAGCGACCCATTGACGATCCAGTCGCCGATCGTGTCGTTGCGCGTCCAAGAGAGCGAGGGCGACACCAGCGCGCGTTCGACCCCTACGGCGAGGTTCAGGTCGTTGAGCTTCTTGCGGAAGCCCTCGCGCAACACGATGTTGATCGTGCCGGCGATCGCGCGGGCGCCTGTCTCGGCGGTGGGCGCACGCAGGATCTCGATGCGCTCGATCTGCTCCGGCGGGACTGCATCGAGCGAGAAGCGTGGCGGAGTGCGCTCGCCATCGACCAGGATCTGCGTGTAGCCGCCGCCCATGCCGCGCATCCGTGGCGCGCCGCCGCGGCCGGGGGCGCCGGGGACGGTGACGCCGGGCAGGCGCTTCAACATCTCGAGCGTATTGCTGTCACCGAAGCGCTCGATCTCATCGCGGCCGATCACGATCTTGGTAGCGGTCGACTGGCGGCGCTGCTCGCCATCGCTCGCGCGGCCACCGGTGATCTCGATGCGCTGACCAGGCGCCGCGGGGGGCTTGGCGGCAGGCGCAGGTGCGGCACCCGGCGCGGCCGCGGGCGCCGGCTCAGTGACAGGATCCTGGGCGCAGACCCCGCTCCACGGCCCGCCCGCGAGCGCGCCCGCGAGCACCACGCGTCGCCAGCGGGGAATTCGAGTCATGGGGCACGATTGTCGGTGAAGCCCCTGAGACCGTCCCGGTCCAGGATCCGGCCTGACCGGCTATGCTGCGCGCCTCGACTGCGGGATGCGCAGTCCCCGACGGGAATGCCGTGGCCACACCGAACTACTCCTACGAAAAACGCCAGCGCGAACTGGCGAAGAAGCGCAAACAGGAAGAAAAGCGCCAGAAGAAACAGCAGCAGCGCGGCGACGAGCCGGCGCCAGCCGATGGTGCTGCGCCCGCGGTCGACAGCCCGACGCCGCCCCCTGGAGGCTGACGCACGGGCTTGCGGCGCCAGGCGATGTCCGGTGACGACCTTTGGCTCGTCTTCCGCGACGAGGCACTGTTGGTGCTCGACAAGCCCTCTGGCCTGCTGGCTGTTCAGGGCCGCGGCGCCGACGGCTACGATTGCCTCGCGTCGCGCGTGCAGCAGCGGTTTGCCGATGCACGGGTCGTGCATCGGCTCGACCAGGCCACCTCGGGACTGATCGTGTTCGCCCGTGGGGCTGCCGCGCAGCGGGCGTTGTCGATGGTCTTTGCCGAACGGCGCGTCCACAAGCGTTACGAAGCCCTGGTGGCCGGCCTCGTGGCCGATGACGAAGGTGAGATCGACTTGCCGCTGGCCGCCGACTGGCCGAACCGCCCGAGACAGCAGGTCGACCGCGCGCGCGGCAAGCCGTCGACCACGTGCTGGCGGGTGCTCGGCCGCGATACGGCAGCGGGCGTGACCCGGGTCGCGCTCGAGCCGCGGACGGGCCGATCGCACCAACTGCGCGTGCACCTGGCGGCCCTCGGGCACCCGATCCTGGGCGACACGCTGTACGCGCCCCAAGGTCTCTCTCGCGAGCGCTTGATGCTGCACGCGACCGAACTGACACTGCCGCATCCCACGGACGGCCGGCAGGTGCACTTTTCCTGCCCGGTACCTTTCTGACCGCTACCCAAGGAGCCGCCATGACACGCCACGGTTCGCCCGCTTCCCGTCGCTCATTTGTCGCGCTTGGCACTGCCTGCATTGGCGCGCCGTCGCTCGCGCTGTGGTCCCGTGTTGCGGGCGCGGCGACCCGGCGGCTGACGCCGGCGCAGACCGAGGGCCCGTTCTATCCGTTGACGATTCCCGCCGACAGCGACGCCGATCTGCTGGCCAATGGCGCGCTGCGCTATGGACGTGGCCAGCCGGCGTGGGTCGAGGGCACGCTGGCCGACGCCGATGGTCGCGCCTTGCGCGGCGCGACCATCGAGATCTGGCAATGCGACGAGCAGGGCCACTACCACCACCCTGGCGATGGCGACCGCGCCGACCGCGCGTTCCAGGGCTTCGGTCGCGCTATGGTGGACGCCGATGGGCGCTGGCGTTTCCGCACGATCCGGCCCGTGGCCTACGGCGGCCGGGCACCGCATATCCACGCCAAGGTCAAGCTCGGCGCGCGCGAGGTCCTGACGACCCAACTCTATGTGGAAGGTGACCCGGGCAATGACCGTGACTTCCTCTGGCGCCGGCTTGCGGCCGAGGATCGGCCGTTGATCACCCGGCCCTTCGTTCCGAGCGGCGACGGCATGAAGGCGAGCTTCGCGCTGGTGGTCGCGGCGTGAGCGATATGCTCACCCGATGACCGACCCGACCTGTCACCTCTACATCGTCACCGGCGCGTCGCGCGGCCTCGGCCGGGCAATTGCCACGCAACTGGCTGCCAGCGGCGCGACCGTGCTGGGCCTGTCGCGCCAGGCGCCACCCGCCGAGTTCGAACAATGGACCTGCAATCTGGCCGACCCGCTGCCGGTGGCTGTGCGTCTGGGTGTCTGGCTCGGGGCCTTCGAGCCCGGGCGATTCTCTGCTGCGGTGCTGATCAACAACGCCGCAATGCTCGCGGACCCGCGGCCGCTTGCCGATGTCGATCTCGAGGAGCTGTCGGCCACCACGCGCGTGGGTCTCGAGGCGCCGTTGCTGCTCAGCGCAGCGTTCCTGCGCGCGACGCGGGGGTGGACGGGTCAGCGCCGCGTGCTGCACATTTCCTCCGGTCTGGGCCGCCGCGCGATGGCGTCGCAAGGCCCGTATTGCGCGGTGAAGGCAGGGCTGGACCACCTCGCGCGCGCACAGGCGCTCGAGGAGGCGCAACAGCCCAATGGGGCGAAGGTTTGCTCGCTCGCGCCGGGTGTCGTCGACACCGACATGCAGATCCAGCTGCGCGGTGCTGACCCGCAAGGCTTTCCCGATCGCGACGCTTTCGTGCAGATGAAAACCAGCGGGCGGCTCGACAGCCCGTCGACCGCGGCGGGCAAGGTGATCGCCTACCTGACGCGGGCCGACTTCGGCGCGAATCCGGTCGCGGACGTCAGGGACCCCTGAGCGACCCCGGATGGCGGCGGGGTGCGCGTCAAGGCGCCCGAAGCCAAGCGGCGAGATCGCGCTCGAGCTTCTCGAGGTCGCCTTGCCGCGTGTACATCATGTGCCCGGCATCGTAGTAGTGGTGCTCGATGCGCGACAGCACCTGGGGCGGCACGTCGAGCTGTGCCAGCGACCAGTCGCTCGCGCTGTACGGCGTGCCCAGGTCGTAGCGGCCGCTGGCCACGAACACGCGAAGGTGCGGGTTGCGCCGCAGTGCGCGCGACAGGTCGTCGCTCGTGCTCGCAAAGGCGTTGCCCTTTGCCTCGCCGCGGTTCCAGTTCCAGGCCTTGTGGGTCTCCATCGACAGCAGTTCGTATCGCGTCTCGTCGGTCAGGCCGAGTGCATCGCCGAAGTAGGCGAGGGCGGCCATCCCGTACGGCGCCGCGATGGCCTCGATGCCGGGATCGAACTCCCAGTCGCGGGTGCGGCTGGCCGCCATCGGGCCTGTGCTGCGCGCATCGAGTCGGCCGACGATGCGGCCTTCGTCGCGCAGCAGGTCGAAGAAGAAGCCCTGGTCGCGGATGCGCAGATTGCGCTCCTCGACGAGCGATCGCTGAAGACCCGTGAGCTCCGCCACGCGCTTGGCGATGCGCTCGCGTGCCGAGCCGGTGAGTGCGGCGCCACGGTGCAGTGCGGCGAGGTAATCCTCTGCGACGAAGGCCTCGGCGGCGCTGCGCGCGGCCTCGGGCGACGCCGCGAGCGGACCTTTGAGTCGGCCGTGGTACTGCGCGACGTTGGCGAACGCCGGCAGAAACAGCGCATAGGGCAAGTCATTCCTGGGTGCGAACACGAGCGACTGCAGGTCCATCGCGCACGAGACCAGGATCACGCCGGCGAGTGCCACGTTCGCGTTCTGCAGCGCATCGGCCAGCGCCGCCCCGCGCGTCGTGCCGTAGCTCTCGCCGGCCAGGAAGACCTTCGAGGCCCAGCGCTTGTGACGCGTCAACCACGCCCGGATCACCTCAGCCAGTGCAACCACGTCACCGTCGACCGACAGCAGCGCCTTGCGCGCGTCATCGCCGGCGGCGATCGACCAGCCGGTGTGCGGCGGATCGATGAAGACGAGGTCGAAATGCTTCAGCCACGTGATCGGGTTGTCGACCACGGTGTAGGGTGGCGCCGGCATCGTGCCGTCGTCGGGTACCGCCATGCGCTTGGGGCCGAGCGCACCCAGGTGCAACCACACCGACGACGCGCCAGGCCCGCCATTGAACGCAAAGCACACACCGCGCGGCGGGCTGTCGTCGGCGCGCTCGACAACGTACGAGGTGGCGAAAACGGCGGCCTGCGGTTCGCCGCGGTCTTCACCGAAGCCGCCCTTCGGCACCGGGAGGAATTCGCAGCGCGTCAGGTACCTGAGGGTGCGGGCATCGGCGAGCGCGACGCTGCCGGTGGCGTCGACCGGGTTCTGCGCGAGGCGCTTCTCGACCTCCTCGAGTTCTCTCCTGGGCTTCTTGTCGTCGGTGGTGTCAGGCATGGCCAGCGCGTTTGAAAAGGCTTCGGCAGTGTAGGGGCGGCAGTGCAGCGGACAATACGCCGCTTCATGTCCACCACCGCCGTGTCACCGCCGGCCGGACCGAAGGCGCTCACGCGTTACCGCCCGTTCTGGGCCAAGCGCTTCGGTCCCGCACCCTTCCTGCCGATGAGCCGCGCCGAGATGGACGCGCTGGGCTGGGATGCGTGCGACATCATCGTCGTCACCGGCGACGCCTACATCGACCATCCGAGCTTCGGCATGGCGGTGATCGGGCGCGTGCTCGAGGCGCAGGGCTTTCGCGTCGGCATCATCGCGCAGCCCGACTGGAACGACGTCGAGTCGTTCCGCGGACTCGGGCGGCCGACGCTGTTCTTCGGCGTCGCGGCCGGGAACATGGATTCGATGATCAACCACTACACGGCCGATCGGAAGATCCGCAGCGACGATGCCTACACGCCCGGCGGCGTGGCCGGCAAGCGGCCCGACCGCGCCACGCTGGTCTACACCCAGCGCTGCCAGGAGGCGTTCAAGGACGTGCCGGTGGTGATCGGTGGCATCGAGGCCAGCCTGCGCCGCATCGCGCACTACGACTACTGGCAGGACAAGGTGCGCAGGTCGATCCTGGCCGACAGCAAGGCCGACCTGCTGGTCTACGGCAACGCCGAGCGCGCGATCGTCGAGATCGCGCACCGGCTCGCGAAGAAGCAGCCGATCGAGAGCATCACCGATGTGCGCGGCACCGCTTTCATGGTGCGCGATTCGTTCGCGCCGCAGGGGTTCATGGAGATCGACTCGACCGAGGTCGACCGGCCGGGGCGCATCGACGAGCACATCAACCCCTACCTGACGACCGAAGAGGTCGCGAGCGCGAAGGGCGCGCAGTGCGTGAAGGAAGACGGCGCGTCGGCGCCCGCAGACACAGTGGTCGCGATGCCCGCCTCACGCAGGACCGGCGCCGTGCAGATGCCCGCGCGCGAGCGCAGCGTGATCCGCCTGCCGGCCTACGAGCAGGTCAGGAGCGACAAGGTGCTGTACGCACATGCCAACCGCGTGCTGCACCTCGAGACCAATCCGGGCAACGCTCGTGCGCTGGTGCAGCGCCACGGTGAGCGCGACGTCTGGATCAATCCGCCGCCGATCCCGCTCGCCACAGCGGAGATGGACCATGTGTTCGACCTGCCGTACGCGCGCAGCCCGCATCCGCGCTACGCCGACGAGGCGGGAGGGCACGACGGGCCGACCAAGATCCCGGCCTGGGAGATGATCCGTTTCTCGGTGAACATCATGCGCGGCTGCTTCGGCGGCTGCACCTTCTGCTCGATCACCGAGCACGAGGGCCGCATCATCCAGAACCGCAGCGAGGACTCGATCATCCGCGAGGTCGAGGCGATCCGCGACAAGGTCAATGGCTTCACCGGCGTCATCAGCGATCTCGGCGGGCCGACGGCCAACATGTACCGCATCGCCTGCAAGAGCCGCGAGATCGAGTCGGCCTGCCGCAAGCCGAGCTGCGTCTATCCCGGCATCTGCCCGAACCTCGACACCGACCACTCATCGTTGATCAGGCTGTACCGCCGTGCGCGCACGCTGCCCGGCATCAAGAAGGTGCTGATCGGCTCGGGCCTGCGCTACGACCTCGCGGTGCGCAGCCCGGAGTACGTCAAGGAACTGGTCCAGCACCATGTAGGCGGGTATCTCAAGATCGCCCCCGAGCACACCGAAGGCGGGCCGCTGTCGAAAATGATGAAGCCGGGCATCGGCGCCTACGACCGCTTCAAGCAGATGTTCGAGCACTACAGCGCCGAGGTCGGCAAGAAGCAGTACCTGATCCCGTATTTCATCGCCGCGCACCCGGGCACCAGCGACGAGGACATGATGCACCTCGCGTTGTGGCTGAAGAAGAACGGCTTCAAGGCTGACCAGGTGCAGACCTTCTATCCTTCGCCGATGGCCACTGCGACGGCGATGTACCACACGGATCTGAACCCCCTGAAGGGCATCAGCCGCCAACCGCAGCGTGCGGAAAAGGTCGACATCGTGCGTGGCGAGCGGCGGCGCCGCCTGCACAAGGCCTTCCTGCGCTGGCACGACCCGAACAACTGGCCGCTGCTGCGCGACGCGCTGAAGCAGATGGGCCGTGCCGACCTCATCGGCAACGGCAAGCACCAGCTGATCCCCACTTACCAGCCGGCTACCGACGGCAGCTACCAGAGCGCGCGGCGCAAGAACTCGACGGCGCCCGCCCGGCCGCCGCGCGGACGCTTGCTGACACAGCACACCGGGCTGCCGCCGCGCGAGACCACGTTGCAGCCGGTCAAGCGCAGCCGCTCGGGAAAGTCCTGAGCAAGTCCGGGCCGTTGCGCGGCGTAATCCGGGGTCCAACTCAAGGAGACATGAATGCACCGCAGTACCGTTCTCGCTCTGAACCTCGTCGCCATTGCCAGCCTTCTGGTCGCATGTGACACCACGCCGCCCGCTCCGCAGACCGGGCCGATGAGTTTCTTCGTCACAAGCGTTGGTTCCGGCAAGGGCGGTGACCTGGGGGGGTTGGAGGGGGCTGATGCGCATTGCCAGAAGTTGGCGACGGCTGCCGGGGCCGGTAGTCGCGGTTGGCGCGCGTACCTGAGCGCCAGCCCGGCGAACAACCAGCCGGCCGTCAACGCGCGCGACCGCATCGGCAAGGGTCCCTGGTTCAATGCGAAGGGCATCCTGGTCGCGCGCGACGTGGCCTCCCTTCACGGCAGCGGCAACAACATCAACAAGACAACCGCGTTGACCGAGACGGGCACGCCCGTCAACGGTCGCGGTGACAACCCCAACACGCACGACATCCTCACAGGGTCGGCTGTCGACGGCACCGCCTTTGCTCCCTCGCCAGACATGACGTGCGGCAACTGGACACGCAGTGGCCCGGAGGGCGCCGCGATGGTCGGGCATCACGACCGCACTGGCTTGACCCCGGATCCTTTCTCGGTGTCATGGAACTCGTCCCACCAGTCCCGAG
>JAOUIM010000482.1 GCA_029884035.1 Aquincola sp.
CTGCCTTTCGCACGGCGTGGCCGAGTTGTGGTCGGCCGACCGCGACTTCTCCCGGTTTCCAGCGCTTGCCGTCCGCAATCCATTGATCGCATGACTGCGCGCCGAGATCGCTGATCGCGGCGTCGGGCCCGCCGGGCAGAGGCATGTTGAGTGCCGATTTGCAAAAGAAGCCGCCTGGGCGACGCGTGACATGAGAGACGCGTGTAGTGCTTATCGGCGCGAAGGACACGAGGTGCCCGCGGCGCTGCCGTGGTCTGCAGACCCACGTGCGTCAGACCCTCTGGATGGCCGGCGTCTTCGGGGGCGAGGCGATCATGTTGACCCGCCGGGAAGCCGCCGGCCGGGAATGACTCCTGATGGCCGGGTCCAGCCAAACTGCGGTTCAGATTCGTCGCCGGAAACCTGCCATTCGTGGGCGCTCCGTGGCAAGAATTCCGAGTGCGCCGTGAAGGACGGCTTGTGGCCGAACGGGTCTGCACAACGCACCGTTTGCGCGCAAACCGGTGGGCGCCTCCTCGACGGATGGCACTCGGCACAGCTTCTGCGAAGGGATCGCTCGATCTGGTTGTTGCGCCGCCAAGTGTGTATGATTTAATCCTACTTATCCTGGCGGAGAGCCATCGTGCGATCGACCCAGCAATTCAGCATCACGCTGCCCAACGAGATGGCGGAGGCCGTTCGGGCCAAGGTCGCTTCCGGCGAGTACGCCACTGAGAGCGAAGTCATCCGAGACGGACTTCGAGCCCTGATGGGGCGGGACCGGGCCGTCGAATCCTGGCTGCGTACCGAGGTGGCAGCGGCTTACGATGCACTGAAGAAGACGCCGGGCCGAGCCGTCACTGCTGCCAAGGTTCGACAGCGGCTTGCAGAGGCCCAACGGAAAACGAAGGCGTGAAGACGTACACCGTCGTCTTCGCGCCTGAAGCCGAAGACGACCTGGTCGAACTCTTCGAGTACATCGCCGAGCACGGCTCACCGACGACCGCAGCGCGGTACACCGAAGCGATCGTCACCTACTGCGAGACGCTGACAACGTTCCCGCACAGAGGCATGCTGCGCGACGACATCCGGCCCGGGCTGCGCATCACGAACTACCGCAAGCGCGCTGTCATCGCTTTCGAAGTTGACGACGCCTCGGCGCGGGTTTCGATTCTGGGCGTGTACTACGGCGGACGTGACTTCGAACGAGCCCTGGGCAGCTTCGAGGATGACGACGATCCGGGCTGAGCAGTAGCTGGATGTGGATAGGTTTGCGCGACCCCTTCGCGGGGTGGCGCCAACCTGCGGCGTAAACGCGCCGCCTTCGCACAGGAGGTCCACCATGGACGCAACACCTGCATCACCCTCGAGCCGCTCTCATCATCGCCAGCCCTGGAACAAGGGCAAGCTCACCGGTCAGAAGGCGCCCTTCAAGCCGAAGGACATCTGGGCCATGCGTGTTCGGCTGCAGCAGCAGCGTCGCACGCGCGAGCTGGCGCTGCTGAACCTGGGCATCGACAGCAAGCTGCGCGCGTGCGATCTGGTGTCGTTGAAGGTGCGCGACATCACGCACGGAGAGCATGTCGCCAGCCGCGCGATCGTGCAGCAGAAGAAGACGGGCCGCCCGGTGCAATTCGAGATCACTGCACCAGCGCGCGAGGCCGTGCAGGCGTGGATCAAGGAGGCCGGGCTGCGCAACGAAAACTACCTGTTCCCGAGCCGCACCCATGAGTCGCCGCACATCTGCACGCGCCAGTACGCTCGCATGCTGCGCGGCTGGTTGAGCGACATCGGGCTGGACTGGCGCGACTACGGCACGCACTCGATGCGGCGCACGAAGGCCACGCTGATCTACCGGAAGACGAAGAACCTGCGCGCCGTGCAGCTCCTGCTGGGCCACTCGAAGCTCGAGTCGACGGTCCGCTACCTGGGCATTGAGGTTGACGATGCGCTGGAGATCTCGGAGCAGGTCGAGATCTGAGCGGAGTGCCGCGTCGCCGATGGCGCGGCGTCGAGCGTCTAGTTCAGCGCTGGAAGCAGCTTGCGATGTTCGAGACGCTCTAGCCATCATCGGCGCAAACGGTACGCCGTCCAGACCCGTTCGACCCAAACCCGCCAGCCGGGTCGCTCCAAAGCGGCCGGACGGCGAGCCATTGCTTTTCTTGTTTCGCTTCTACGAAGCGGCCGTTCGTGATCTCACACACCCGGCCAGGAGCAGCTGCTGGCGGACGGCCGGTTCGAGGCAAGTCAGTGAATGAACAGGGCCCACTAGCTCAAGCCCGTCTTCGACATCGACATGCAGCACTGACCGAACTGTGGCGGCGGGGAGCTCAAGATCGTCGCGGCCAGCCTGGACCAAGCGGTGATCGAGAAGATCCTCGACCACCTGGGACTGGAGCCGCAGCCCAAGCCGCCGACGCAGGAGCTGGTGCCGCATCACGCCGGCTGAGCCGCACCCGCCGTCGGACGCCGCCAATGGCTGCCAGGGTTGGCTAGAAAGACAGGGCCAGGACGGGGCAGCGCGTCGCGTCAGCACTACGCTGTCGACTTCGGGGCGAATCTTCATGCTGAGGTTACGGGCGCGGCCAGTGAACGATTCAGGAGCCGCTGACGCATGGCCATGCGACGGTACTTGAACATCCCGTCTTTCTGCGAGTTGCCGGGACTCAATGCGCCTTTGCCCGGCTTGCAGTAGCGTGGACTTGCGTGAGCACGCGGGATAGGAAAGTACGCAATGCTGCGGCTGCTCGGTTTGGCGCTATGTTCACTGGTGGTGTCCACGGC
>JAOUIM010000090.1 GCA_029884035.1 Aquincola sp.
AACACCGCGAGGGTGGATACCTGGGCGTTTGCGCTCGGCGCGGGCATCGCCGGACTCGCAGGCTGCGCGCTGAGCCAGATCGGCAACGTCGGCCCCGACCTCGGGCAGAGCTACATCGTCGACTCGTTCATGGTCGTCGTGCTCGGCGGCGTGGGCCAGCTCGCTGGCACGGTGGTGGCCGGGCTGGGCCTTGGCGTGCTGACCAAGCTGCTCGAGGGTTGGCAGGGTGCGGTGCTGGCCAAGATCATGGTGCTGGTGGTGATCGTGCTGTTCATCCAGAAGCGGCCCTCGGGCCTGTTCGCGCTCAAGGGGCGAGAGGCATGACTCCAACCCAAAGCGCCTTCGGCGCTCCCCCCATGGCACCGAAGGGGTCACCGCGTGACCTTGGGGGCGTCGCCAGCGTACCGGCAAAGCCGGATCCGCGGCGCGTGCTGAGGGTGGCGCATTGGGCCGGTGTCGGCACCGCGCTGCTGGCTGTTGCCGTCGGCCTACCGGTGTTCAACCTCGTCGTGCCCGAGACCAGCGCGCTGCACCTGTCGGGGTTCTACGTCAGCCTGATCGGCAAGATCCTGTGCTACGCGATCTGCGCGCTCGCGATCGACCTGATCTGGGGCTACGCCGGCATCCTTTCGCTCGGTCACGGCCTGTTCTTCGCGCTCGGCGGCTACACGATGGGCATGTACCTGATGCGCCAGATCGGCCGCGAGGGGCAGTACCGCGCCGACCTGCCCGACTTCATGGTGTTCTTGAACTGGAAGGAATTTCCCTGGCACTGGGCGCTGTCGGACTCGTTCATCGCCCAGGCGCTGCTCGTGGTGCTGGTGCCGGGGCTGCTGGCCTTCATCTTCGGCTTCTTCGCGTTTCGCTCGCGGATCAAGGGCGTGTACTTCTCGATCATCACGCAGGCACTGACCTTTGCCGCGATGTTGCTGTTCTTCCGCAACGAGACGGGCTTCGGCGGCAACAACGGCTTCACCGACTTCAAGCGCATCCTGGGCATCCCGATCGCCACGCCGCAGATGCGCGTGGCGCTCGCGGTGCTCTCGGGGCTCGTGCTCATCGCATTCTTCGTGATGTCGCGTGCGATCGTCGCGAGCAAGTTCGGCCGCGTGCTGCAGGCGATCCGCGATGCCGAGACACGTGTGATGTTTAGCGGCTACGACCCGGTCGCCTACAAGCTCGTGATCTGGACGCTTTCCGCCGCAATGTGCGCGGTGGCCGGCGCGCTGTACGTGCCTCAGGTCGGCATCATCAACCCGAGCGAGATGAGCCCCGCGGCTGGCATCGAGATGGCCATCTGGGCCGCGGTCGGCGGCCGCGCGACGCTGATCGGTCCGATCATCGGCGCCTTCTTCGTCAACGGCGCCAAGAGCTTCTTCACCGCGGCGTTCCCGGAGTTCTGGCTCTACTTCCTCGGCGCGCTGTTCATCGCGGTGACGCTGTTCCTGCCGCACGGGATCATCGGCCTGTTCCGCCGCAAGGGGGTCGAGCGATGACGCCCGAGCTGATGGAGGAAGGCACGCGCCGGCGCGAGGCATACGCACGCCGGCAGGCCGAGATCGCCGCGCGCTCGGGCGACCGCAACGCCGCC
The DNA here is from genome assembly GCA_029884035.1 of Aquincola sp. Lineage (GTDB taxonomy): Bacteria > Pseudomonadota > Gammaproteobacteria > Burkholderiales > Burkholderiaceae_C > CADEEN01. Next base: position 1,592 of record JAOUIM010000090.1, read on the forward strand.
TATGGCCGCGTGCTGCGGGCCGGCACGCCCGATTTCGCGCATGGCGTGGCGCTGTATCTCGACGACATCACAGTCAGCTTCGATGGCTTCAAGGCGCTCAACGCGCTGTCGCTGGCCATCAACGTGGGCGAGCTGCGCTGCATCATCGGCCCGAACGGCGCAGGAAAGACGACGATGATGGACTGCATCACCGGCAAGACGCGGCCCGACAGCGGAACGATCTCGTTCGGCTCGAACATCGACTTGCTGCGGCTCGCCGAGCCCGAGATCGCCCAGATCGGCGTCGGCCGCAAGTTCCAGAAGCCCACCGTCTACGAGCGCCTGACGGTGTTCGAGAACCTGGAGCTCGCGCTCGCGGCCGACCGGCGCGCGCGCGCCGCGCTGCTCTCGCGCCTGACTGGCGAGCAGCTCGACCGCATCGGCGCCACGCTCGAACGCATCCACCTGAAGGCCGAGGCGCAGCGTACGGCCGGACTGCTCTCCCACGGCCAGAAGCAATGGCTCGAGATCGGCATGCTGCTGATGCAGGACCCGAAGCTGCTGCTGCTCGACGAGCCGGTGGCCGGCATGACCGACGAGGAAACCGAGCGCACCGCCGCGCTGTTCCTGAGCCTCGAAGGCCAGCACTCGCTCGTGGTCGTCGAGCACGACATGAAGTTCGTCGACCAGCTCACGCAAGGGCGCAAGAAAGTCACGGTGCTGCACGAGGGCAGCGTGCTCGCCGAAGGGCTGCTCGCCGACGTTCAGGCCAACGACAAGGTCGTCGAGGTGTACCTGGGGCGCTAGCCCCAGGTACACCTTCGGAGGAGAGTAGGGCTCCCCCGAGCCCCCCCAGGAGGGGGCTCCAGCATGATGAAGGAGATCGGCACGCGATGCTCAGCGTCAAGGAACTCGACCAGTATTACGGCGGCAGCCACATTCTTCGCAAATTGAGCTTCGAGGCCCGCGTCGGCGAAGTCACGGTCGTGCTCGGCCGCAACGGCGTGGGCAAGACCACGCTGCTCAAGAGCCTGATGGGCGCGGTGCCGGTCAAGACCGGCAGCGTCGCGCTCGACGGCCGCGACCTCACGCGGGCGACACCCTACGAGCGCGTGCGTGCCGGCGTCGGCTACGTGCCGCAGGGCCGCGAGATCTTCGCCCGCCTGACGGTCGACGAGAACCTTCGCATGGGTCTGGCCGCCAAGCCGGGCGGCACGCCGGTGCCAGCCGAACTGTTCGAGCTGTTCCCGGTACTCAGGCAGATGATCCGGCGCCGCGGCGGCGACCTGTCGGGTGGGCAGCAGCAGCAGCTCGCGATCGCCCGCGCGCTCGCTGCGGGCCCCAAGCTGCTGATCCTGGATGAACCGACCGAAGGCATCCAGCCCAGCATCATCAAGGACATCGGCCGCGTGATCCGCATGCTGGCCGAACGCAAGACGATGGCCATCGTCCTGGTCGAGCAGTACTACGACTTCGCCGCCGAACTCGCCGACCAGTACCTCGTGATGGAGCGCGGCGAGATCGTGATGCGCGGGCGCGGCAAGGACATGGAACGCGACGGGGTCAGGCAGCGGATGTCGATCTGAGGTCTGCCGGCCGGAGGTGTCGACCCGCACGTCCTCCGGCCATGCGCCGATACCCGCCGCCGACGCCTTGACCGCCAGCTCCATCCGCCCGGGGGCCGTAGCGTCGGTGGGATGAATGTTCGCGATGTGCGCGGGACTGTGCAGGCGAAGTCATTGTGCGTCGCTGGAGGCTGCATGGGGTCTTCGACTGCCAGGGGTCGCGGGAAACACGGCAAGTCAGTATTGCCGTGGTCGCCGAGCGGCACCACCATATTCGAATGACAGACCCTCGCGCAATCATGGCAGCCAGGAACAACGCGGACTGGTACGCGATGATGTGTGACATCCATCGCCTGCGGTATGACCGGTCAGAGATCGCGTTTCTCGCCCTTGACACACCGCCGCCGTATCACAGCTGGATGACGACACTCGACCCCACGGCGGACAAGGCACTGCTTGAACTGATCTCGCAGAATCTTGACCGGCCCGGGTTTGGATTGAAAGATGCGTTTCACTGTTTGGAACTTCGCCCGCACGGCCTGATCGAGTACTTCTCCGCCACCTGGATCTGGGCCGACACATTGCGGCCGGCCAGCACCATCGGCTGGACTCGGGTCACTTCGCCCGATGATCTCCTGCGGTGGGAGGCAGCATGGAAGGACGGCGGCTCTCCATCAGATCAGCGGCAGTTCCCGGCCAACATCTTGGATCGGCCCGATGTCTTTATCTGGGGACGCACCGCCGCTGGTGGCTTCGATGCCGGCGTGGTCGCAAACCTTTCGTCAGACTGCGTGGGCCTGTCCAACTGTTTCGGACGCGACGCGTTCCCGGCTGCAGCGACACTTTGCGCCGAGCTCGCCCAGGACCTTCCCATCGTGGGCTACGAACGTGGTGATGATTTGGGCGCCGCCTTGGACACAGGCTTCGAAGCCACCGGATTGCTTCGCGTTTGGGTCAAGCCGGCTTAGTCAGGACGCCTCCTGTCAATGACATTCCACGTCGGAATGTGCCCGTCGACTGCGCGAACCGTTCAATCGATTTCGAGCTGATTCTCGAACAGTTGGTCGTGAATCGCGCCCAGGGACTGGGGTCCTCAAGAACACCGCAATGCGGTTCATGGAGCGGTGCAGAGCGCTACCTCAAGAGTCCGTGCGGCTTCGATACAGCTTATTGCCGAAGCTGACCGCTACGGCGACCAACACAAACAGGCGCAATAGGCCGGGAGCGGAACTCCAGTGCGTCGAGGAAGAAAAGTCCGCTTGGCTGCCGGGGCTGACTTTGGCCGGATCTACCACGAGCCTGCAACTCGGCTCAATCGCAGATTGAGCCGACAGTCGTTCGGCCACTCGGCGACCCATGCTCTCATCGCAGGGGTGCTCCAGTGAGGCGAGACGCGCAAGCTCGGACTTCTCAGAAACAAGCCGCTGTCCATGCCGGCGCGTAGGTTGCCGTGCCGTCGGCGTTCAGCGGCACCGCAAAATCGATTGCCGTGATCGCGTGGAAGTCTGGGCTCCAGCCCAACGGCAAATCGGTGGTCAGCTGGTGGCTGTTGCCGTAGGGCGGCGCGGCGCTGTCCACCGAAGTCGGCGTGCCGCTGAGGCCCAGCGCATTCCAGGCCGCCTGGAGCGTGGCAAACGGGGGCCTTGAATCCTGCAAATGGGCAAAGCCGGTGAACTGGCTGGCCGGTGTGGCGCTGGATGTGGTTGCGGCGGTGATCCAGGGCGCCGGCGAACTGCCCGCCACGTCACCCGGGGCCGACAGCATGCAGGCCTGCACCACCGCGATCTGCGTAGCGATGTAGCCGGCCTGCACGCCGCCTTCGCCGTGGCCACCCAAGCGCACGCGATTCCACAACACGTTGCCGCTGGCGCCGAGAAACTGGCCCCAGCCCGCGGTGGGGTAGGTGGCGTCGAGGTAGGCCAGGGTCTTGGCCAGACGGTGCTCGATGGAATCACTGCTGCTGACGCTGACCGCCGGCACCGCCTGCGGCACGTCGCCGCCAGCCAAAATCGCGTGTCGCACGTTGCCGTGGCAATCGGCATCGGCCGAGCCGGTGCACGCCGCGTTGACCACGCGTGCGTTGACGTAGGGAAGGCCGATGCTGAACAGGCCTGCTACGGCCGCGTATTCGCCCACCAGACGATACGCGTCCGGTGTTGCCGGTGACGCGGGAAGGAACACAAACAACTGATCGCGCGTGGCGCCTGCCACCGGCAAGTAGGCACGGAAGGCACCATAGCGAGGGTTGATGGTGGCGTCGACGGCGCTCATCGACGCGCTGTAGGCCACGACGGTGCCTTGCATCCGCGGCGAGACCAGGGCGGGGCCTTGGCCATCGTCACTGCCACCGCAGCCGGCCAGTAGCAGGGGCGGCAACGCCAGAAGCAGACGGACCATGCGGGCGAACTGTGGGCCGGGAAGCAGGGGCATGGTGAACTCCTAGGACCGATCCGCAAATTATGGTCGGCCACGTTGGCCATGGGAATTCAGTTCGTAACGCGGTGTCCGCAAGACACATCCATTCGCCATCTGCATTCGCATTTGCAGCGCGTCGTACCGGCCGTAGCGGTTTGTAGGCATTCGCGCATCGGGTATCCGCGCCGCAGCTTCCGAGCTGACTGTCGCCAGCGGTTGGATGCGAGCCTTTTCTGTCTCAGCCCATCGGCTTCAACTGCTGCAGCAACGTCGGCACCAGCTCAGACACCGTCGGGTGGATGTGCACTGTGCGTGCAATGCGGTCCACCGGCTCGCCGGCGGCCATCATGTCGAGCAGGCCGTGAATGACCTCGTCGCCGCTCATGCCGAGGATCGCGGCGCCGAGCAGACGGCGGCTCTGGGCATCGACCACGACCTTCATGAAGCCCTGGGTCTCGCCCGCTTCGCGCGCACGGCCCACGCGCTGCATCGGCATCTTGGCGCGCAGCGCAGGCTTGCCGCCGGCGCGCACCTCGGTTTCGGTGGCGCCGATGCGGGCCAGCGGCGGATCGATGAACAGCGCGTAGCAGGCGATGCGGTCACCGATGCGGCGTGCATCGTTGTCGAACATGTTGGCCACCACGATCTCGTGGTCGTTCCACGCGGTGTGGGTGAACGCGCCGCGCCCGTTGCAGTCGCCCAGCGCCCACACCCCCTCGGCGCTCACGCTGCGGCATTGTTCGTCGACGACGATGAAGCCGCGCTCGTCGGTCTTCACGCCCGCCAGTTCCAGGCCGATGCCGTCGGTGTTCGGCCGTCGCCCTACCGCGAGCAGTACGTGCGTGCCCGTCACGGGCGGCATGTCCTTGGCACACTCGGCGCCGATCGCGATGCGCGAGCCCTCACGCGACAGCGACAGGCACTCCGCGCCGGTATCGATGCGGATGCCTTCGGCCTCGAGGATCGCGCGCACGCCGTCGGCCACGTCCTCGTCCTCCCGCGGCAGCAGGCGCGGTGACTTCTCGACCACCGTGACCCTGGCGCCGAAGCGGCGCATCAGGTGCGCGAACTCCAGGCCTATGTAGCTGCCGCCGACGATCAGCAGGTGTTCGGGCACCTCGGTGAGTTCCATTACGCTGCGGTTGTCCAGTGTCGGCACCTCGTGCACGCCGGGCAGCTCGGGCAGCACCGCACGGCCGCCGAGGTTGAGGAAGATGCGCGGCGCGGTGAGCTCGCGCACCTGGTCGCCGAGGCCCACGCGCAGCGTGCGCGGCGCCGTGAACCGCGCCTCGCCGACGATCACCTCGGTGTGCTTGAGCCCGCGCATCCACGCCTCGACGCCTTCGGTCGAGGCACGGACGATCGCGTCCTTGCGCGCCTTGATGCGCGGCATGTCGGCCATGATCTCGCCGGCCGCGAACCCGAACTCGGCGCCGCGCCGCGCCAGGTGCATCGCGCGCGCACTGGCCACCAGGGTCTTGGTCGGCACGCAGCCGACGTTGACGCAGGTGCCGCCGAACGGGCCGCGCTCGATCACCGCGGTGCGCAGACCCTCACGGCTGCAGCGCGCGGCCAGCGCAGGCCCTGCCTGGCCGGCGCCCACGACGATGGCATCGAACGATTCAGTCGGCATGGCTCGGCCCTCCGCGGTCATGATCGGTCGGGCATGTCATTACTTTCTTACGCCACTCAGGTCGACCACACCCGCGGCGCGTGCTCGTCGAGGTCCCAACACAACCGGCGCCACCGCGCGCGCAGCCCGACCAACCGCGCCCATGTCGACTCCATCGCATCGCCGAGCGTGCGCCAGACGACGAGGCCGGGGGCCGGCGCGGTGCAGCCCTCGAGGCCGGGGGCATTGTCGCGTGCGACGTCGAGCAGCGCGTCGCGCTCGGCCGTCGTGAAGCCGCTCCCCGACGCACACCACAAGGTCGCCATCACCTTGCGACCGGCCAGCCCGAGCGGGGAATCGAGCAGGCGCCAGTCGCCCGCGTCGATCACGCCGCGCTCGAGCCAGCGGCCGGGCCACTCGAGGTGCTGCGTGAAGCGACCGCTCGTGAACGGCGCGCCGGAGGCCGGCAGCCCGAGGCAGAGCAGGTCGGCGCCGATCATCGCAGCGCCGTCGGCGAGGGCGAAACACACGCGGTTCTCGGCCAGGCAGCCGTCGTAGGCCAGCGAGGCCATCGGCAGCCATTCGAGGCGCGCGTCACGCTGGACGTCGATGCGCACCGTCTGCGATGCGGGCCTACCTGCGCTGCGGTAGAACCGCGTCGCGCCCGGCGTCGTGATCAGCGCATGGGTCTGCGGCCCGAGCGTGATGTCGATGTCGAGCGCATCGCCGCCGGCCATGCCGCCGGGCGGGTGCACCAGCACATGGTGGCAAATGCCCGGGCCCTCGGGGTAGAGCGCCTTGAGCACTCGCAGCGGCCCATGGTGCCGGTCACTGGCCACGCAGCGGCCGTCGCCATCGCGGCGGTAGTCGAGCGCGAGGTGCCCCCGCCAGGACGGCGCGCTCAACGGCGCCAGAAATCGCGGTGCAGCGCCGCGATCTCTTCCTCGACCGCGGGCACCGGCCCGATCACGCGCACGTCCTTCTGGCCGCGCGCGAAGATCTCGCGGCACGGCAGGTCGAGCGTGGGGTTCTCGGCGTGGCGCCCGGTCATCTGCAGCAGCCGGCGCTCGCCCATGCCGTAGACCAGGCGGCCGATGTGGGCCCAGTACTGCGTGCCTGCGCACATCGCACAGGGCTCCACCGTGGTCACGAGCGTGCAGCTCCAGCGCGTGGCCTCGTCGAAGCGCTGCGCCGCCTCGCGCGCGAGCACCGCTTCCGCGTGCTCGACGGTGTCGATGTTGCCCTGCTCGAGCAGCACCGTCTCGCCGTCGGCGGCCACCAGTACGGCGCCGAAGGGGTGATGACCGGCGTCGAGCGCGGCACGTGCCACCGCGTTGGCGCGGCGCAAGGCGCGGACGATCTGGGTCTCGTTCACGTCGTCACGCCGATTGCAGGCCGCGGTGCGCCCAGCCGGTGGTGCGCCGCTCGATCCAGGAGAAGAGCTCGTACATCGCCATCGCCATCACGCCGATCGTCACGAGGCCGGCGAAGGCGAGCGGGATGCGCTGCTGGCTGCCGGCCGAGTTGATCAGGTAGCCGATGCCCGAGTCGCCGGCGGTCATCTCGGCCAGCACGGTGCCGACGAAGGCCAGCGTGATCGCGACCTTGAGCGAGCCGAAGAAGTAGGGCATCGAGCGTGGCAGCCCGACCTTGACGAGCACGTCCCAGCGCCGCGCGCCGAGCACGCGAAGCACGTCCTCGAGCTCGGGTTCGAGCGTGGCCAGCCCGGTGGCGATGTTCACCGTGATCGGGAAGAAAGAGATCAGGAAGGCGGTCAGGATGCCGGGGCCCAGGCCGATGCCGAACCACACCACGAGGATCGGCACGATCGCGGCCTTGGGCACCGCGTTGAAGGCCACCATCAGCGGATACAGCGCGGTGTAGGCCAGGCGCGAGCTGCCGACCAGGAAGCCGAGCAACACGCCCACCGCGATCGCCAGCCCGAAACCCAGCATCGTGACCCAGAAGGTCTTCCACGCCGCTTCGAGCAGCGCGCCCTTGAAGGCGATGAATTCGCGCGCGATCTGCCACGGGCTCGGGAAAATGAACTCGGCAATGCCCAGGCCGCTGACGATGGCCTGCCACAGCAGCAGCACCGTGGCCAGCACGACAAGTGGCGACCAGCGCTCCAGGGTCTTGCCGACCTTCACGGCGTCGCCTCCGTGCCCGCTTTCGCGTCCTTGCCACGGCCGGCGCCGATATGGCCGCGCAACTCGTGCACGATGTCGATGAACCGCGGCGTGTAGGTGATCTCCAGGTCGCGTGGGCGCGGCAGGTCGATCTCGCGGCGCACGACGAAGCGGCCGGGGCTGCGGCTCATCACGTAGACCGTGTCGGCAAGGAACACGCTCTCGCGCAGGTCGTGCGTGACGAGGATGACGTTGAATTTCTGCGTGGCCTGCAGGTCGCGCAGGATGCACCACAGGTCCTCGCGCGTGAAGGCGTCGAGCGCGCCGAACGGCTCGTCGAGCAGCAGCATCTTCGGCTCGTGCACCAGCGCGCGGCAGATGCTGGCGCGCTGCTGCATGCCGCCCGACAGCTGCCACGGGTACTTGTTCTCGTAGCCGGACAGCCCCACGCTCGCGAGCAAGGCGCCGGCCTTGTCGGCGTACTCGACACGGCGGGCCTTGAAGTTCGAGCGGTACGGCTCGACGATCTCCAGCGGCAGCAGCACGTTGTCGAGCGTCGTGCGCCACGGCAGCAGGCTGGGCGCCTGGAACGCCATGCCGCTGATCTTCAGCGGGCCGGTCACGGGCGCGCCGCCGATCGCGATGCTGCCGCGGCTCGGCATTTTCAGCCCGGTGGCCAGCTTCATGAAGGTCGACTTGCCGCAGCCCGACGGCCCGACGATGGCGACGAACTCGCCCTCGTGCAATGACAGCGAGATGTCCTCGACCGCGAAGTGGCCCTGCGCGAGCAGCTCGTCGTTGTAGGCCAGCCAGACGTTGCGGAATTCGACGAACGACATGGCGGCCGGCGTCCTACCGCTTCGCGGGCGGCAGGATGTTGAGCTCCGCCTTGGAGGGCAGGAAGGCATCGGTCCACACCGCCGACGGGTCGACGCGGGTCTTGGTCGCAAACGCGTCGCTCACCTGCGAGGCCATCAGCGACAAGCGGCCGGGCACGACGACGCCGAAGCCTTCCGCGCGCGCGTCGGGACTGGCCACCACCGCGTCGATGGCCATCCTCAGGCGGCGTTTCTCCAGATCAACATTGATGATGCCGTCGCGCGCCTTGACGTAGTCGATCGCCGCGTCCGGATTGGCCATCACCTCCTTCGCGCCCTTGGCGAACGCGGCGAGGAACGTCTTCACCGCCTGCGGCTGCTCTTTGAGCATCTTCGGGGTGGCGATGATCACGTTGCCGTACAGCTTCACACCGTTGGACGCGTAGGGCAGGATCACGACGTCCTCGGCCTTCACGTTGCGCGCCTCGAGGTTGAGCAGCGAGGTGAACGAGAAGCCGGTGATCGCGTCGACGTCGCCGCGCGCCAGCATCGTCTCGCGCAGCGGCGGGTCCATGCTGGTCCAGGTCACGTTCTGGACGTTGTTGGCCTTGGCGAAGATCGGAAAGCCGCGCCGCCCGGCGTCGAACACCGGCGCGCCGAGCTTCTTGCCCGACAGGTCGGCGGGTTTGGCGATGCCGCTCTTCTTCAACGCCAGCACCGCGGCCGGCGTGTTGTTGTAGAC
>JAOUIM010000091.1 GCA_029884035.1 Aquincola sp.
CTGCCACATGAAGTCGGCCAGCTGCACGAGGAAGATCTTCTCGGGGTCGACGTCCTGCAACACCTCGGTGGGCGTGCGGGTCGCGAAACTGTGGAAGGAGTCGACGCCGACGCCGAGGTTGGGCGCGTCGGCGCGCTCGACGACACGCCAGGCCCCGACCAGATCGTTGATGTGGCGGCCCCAGGACAGGCCTTCGAACGCGACCTTGATGCCGTAGGGCAGCGCCATCATCGCGAGCTTGCGCAGGTCGCGCGCGATCACCGCCTCGTCGTTGCTGGCGTGGCGGCTGGTCGACGAACAGGCCAGCAGCACCGGGCTGCCGAGCGCGGCGCACATCTCGATCATCGAGCGCGCGATGTCGACCTTGTAGTCGTGCAGGTGGTCCGACAGGCCCTCGAAGTCGCGCAGCACCTGGAAACCGGTCACGCGCAGGCTGCTGGACTTGACCTCGGCCACGGCGGCCCGCCAGCCCTCGGGATGGCCGACCAGATCGCGGGCGGCGAGCATCACCTGCGAAAAACCGGCGTCCTCGATGGCGCGCAGCTTGGCCGCCAGCGGCCCGGCCAGCGAGATCGTGTCCATGCCGAAGTCGGCGATGTACTCGGCACTCCTCATGGCGCTCACCCGTGGTGCACGAGTTCGAACATCACGCCGCCCAGCGCCGGCCGCGTCAGCGCGCCGCGCGCCTCGGTGTGCAGTTCGCTGGTCTCGACGAAGTCGACGCCCCGCGCGCGCAGCGCCTTGACCGCCGCTGGGACGTCGGGTGCGCCGAAGGCCACCCGCTGCAGCCGCTCGCCGGTGTCGTCGACCACCAGCGCTTCGGGCTCGATGAGCTGCAGGTAGAAGCCGCCACAGGGGCTGGCCAGCACGCTGCCCTTGGGCAGGATGCCGAAGCGTTGCTCGGCCGGCAGCAGCGTGAAGCCGAACAGCGAGGTGTAGAAGGCGCACCAGTCGGCACTGCGGTCGCTGCCCACGTACTGCACGATGCCGAACCAGTGCAGCCCGGCGACCGACGCGACCTTGGGGTCGACGGTGGGAATCGGCACGAAGTCGACGTCGTAGATCGAGAACTCGCGCCAGCGGTCGACGAAGTAGATGCGGCTCGCGCCAGCGCCATGCACGCCCGGGATGTGCAGTTCCATCGGCTGCACCTTCACCGGCACCGGCCAACCGCCGAGGTCGACCACGCGCTGCCAGGCCGCGCCGGCGTCACGCACGCGAAGCGCGACGGCAGCGATCTGCGGCGCTTCGCCCTGCGCCGGCGCCCCACCGTGCGCGTTGACGACGATGTTCATGCTGCCCTGGCGGAACAGCAGCACCTCGCGCGAACGGTGCCGCGCGACCGGGCGAAAGCCCATCGACTCGAGCACCTGGCCCAGCGCCTGCGGCCGCGGCGTCGTGTATTCGACGAACTCGATGCCCTCGATGCCCAGCGGGTTCGAGACATCGACGCGGGATTCGCGTTCGAGCAGGGCAGTCATGCGCGTTCCTTGATGAGTCGGCGGAAATGCGCGTCGACGCGCGCCGCGTCGGCCCGATGACCGGTGAACAGCTCGAAGGCCCCGATCGCCTGGCCCACCGCCATGGTGCCACCGTCGACGACACGGCATCCCGCCACGCGCGCGGCCTGGAGCAACGCAGTCTCGAGCGGGAAATAGACGATCTCCGACACCCACAGCCCGGGCCGAAGGAGGTTCGGGTCGAGCGGCACGCCCGGCAGCTTGTCCATCCCGGTGGGCGTGGCGTGGATCAGGCCGGTGGCACCGTCGAGCGCCCGGGCCGGGTCGCTGGCCGATGTGACGCGCAAGCCGCCGTACTGGCGGTTCAGCTCGTCGGCCAGGTCGGCCGCGCGCTGCGGATCCTGGTCGACGATCGCCAGCGAGCGCGCCTGCATGCGGCACACCGAATGCGCGATCGCCGAGCCGGCACCGCCGGCGCCCAGCAGCACCACGCGCGACAGGTCGGCATCGGGCAGCGCACGCCGGAAACCCCAGCGCCAGCCGCTGCCATCGGTGTTGTGGCCGATCGCGCGCACGCCACGCCCCTGGCGCTCGAACACCACGGTGTTGACCGCGCCCATCGCGCGTGCCTCGTCCGACAGTTCGTCGAGCAGGGCAATCACCGCCTGCTTGCACGGGTAGGTGATGTTCAGGCCGGCAAAGCCCATCGCCTTGGCCGCCGCGATCAACGCGGGCAGGGCTTCGACGCCCTGCCCCGCCGCGTCGAGGTCGATCAGTTGGTAGTGCAGCCGCAGGCCCTGCGCCGCCGCCTCGGCCTCCTGCATCGCGGGCGTCAGCGAGCGCTGGATGCCGGCGCCGATCAGACCGCAGAGGAGTTTGTCGCTCGTTGCGGTCACGCGTCCCCCCGCGAGCCCGCGCCGGCCCGCACCCGCATCGACAGGTCGATCGCCCGCACGTCCTTGGTCAGCTTGCCGATCGAGATGCGGTCCACGCCGGTGGCCGCGACCTCGCGCACACTCGCCAGGTCCACGCCACCCGAGACCTCGAGCAGCGCGCGGCCGGCATTGAGCGCGACCGCGCGGCGCATGTCGTCGCGGCTGAAGTCGTCGATCAGCACGCTGGCCGCACCGGCGTCGAGCGCCTGGCGCAGTTCGTCGAGGTTCTCGACCTCGATCTGGATCTCGACGCCGGCATTGAGCGCCTGCGCCGCGCGCAGCGCAGCGGCCACGCTGCCGGCCGCGGCGATGTGGTTCTCCTTGATCAGGATGCCGTGCCACAGCGCCAGGCGCTGGTTGCGCCCGCCGCCGACGCGCACCGCGTACTTCTGCGCCTGGCGCAGACCCGGCAGCGTCTTGCGCGTGTCGAGGATCGCGCAGCCGCGCGGATTGGGCGAGACGCCGGCGATCGCGTCGACGTACTGCCGCGTCACGCTGGCCACCGACGACAGCGTCTGCAGGAAGTTGAGCGCTGGCCGCTCGGCCGACAGCAGCGCGCGCGCCTCGCCCTCGATGCGGCACACCACGGCGCCTGCTGCCACCCTGTCGCCCTCGGCGACCGTCCAATCGAGACGCGTCGCCGGATCGACCGCCTTCATGCAGCCGTCGAACCAGGGACGGCCGCAGATCACCGCGGCCTCCTTGGCGGTGACCGCCGCCTCCACGATGCGCCCCGCGGGCACGAGCTGCGCCGTCCAGTCACCGCGCCCGATATCCTCCGTGAGCGCGTCGCGCACATTGCGCACGATCGCCTCGTCGAGCGACTCGTTGTGGTCGAACGCGATCGTCATGGGGCGCCCAGGTGCGGCCGGTCTGCCGCGGCGTCGAACGCGCCGGTGCCCAAGGTCGGCGCCGCCCTATGCCACCGCCGTGGCACCACCGGCCGCCGCCTCGCGCGCGACACGGCGCTCGGCGAGTGCACGCATCAGGCCGAGCGAGAACTGGTGCGCATAGATGAACGCGAGCACGCCGCTCTTGTGCAGTTGCCCCAGCGTGTCCGGCGGAAGCGCGGAGAACTTCTCCTCGCTCACGGTCAGGAAGCCGTCGACCGTGAGCTGCCTGCCGTCGGGCAGGGTGGCATCGAAGCGCATCGGCTGCAGCAGGTCGAGCTCGAGCAGGCTGCGGCCCAGCAGCCGCGTGCGCTGCGCCTCGTTCTCGATCTGCTCGACGAAGTTGCGCGCATGGTCGAGCCTCGCCGTGGGCTCGCCCTTGTCGTCGAACAGCGGATCGCCCTCGGTGTCGGACAGTGCATCGGCCTTGTTGTCGATGACGACCACGTAGCTCTGCCCGTCGGTGGTTGCGATGCCCATCGGATAGCCGCGCAGCACGGCCGGCACGTAGCGCGCGGCCCAGCTGCCGTCGGGCTGCAGCATCAGGTTCTCGCCCTGCGCGAGGCCGAGCACCGCCATCGGTGCGACGTCGCGCTTGCCGTCGGGGCCCTGGCCGGCCTCGACGAACACGATCGGGTAATCGCGGCACGCGTCGATGAACTCGACCGCAGTCACGAACAGCGCATTCATGCCGGCCGTGCGGTCGAAGCGCGTGGGTTGCGCCTTCAGCCGCTTGTGTCGGTGCAGGTTGCGGTCGATCGGAACCGGCGCGGCGAACAGCGAAGGGTCGATCATGGCAGCGTCCGCGGGGCCGCCGCCTCGGGGGACGGCGAACGCAGTGAGCCTGGCGGCAGTTTCATGCGGGATCTCCGGGTTCGGGAATCGGTGACACCAGTACCTTGTCGATCCGCTTGCCGTCCATGTCGACGACTTCGAATCGCCAGCCGTTCCATTCCACATGGTCGGCGGTTCGCGGCAGGCGGCCGAGCAACAGCATGATCATGCCAGCCAGCGTGTTGTAGCGACCGCGGTCCTCCTCGGGCAGGGCCTTCAGTTCGAGCCGGTCCTTCAGCTCGGGCACCGGAATCAGGCCGTCGCACAGCCAGCTGCCGTCCTCGCGGCGCACGGCCCAGGCCTCCGAGGGCACCGGGGTGCCCAGCTCTCCGGTGATCGCCTCGAGCACGTCACGCTCGGTGATCAGGCCCTGGACTTCGCCGTATTCGTCGACCACGAACACGAGGTCGGTGCTCGCGGCGCGGAAGTGCTCGAGCAGCTCCATGCCCGACAGCGTCTCGGGCACGAACACCGGTGGGCTCAGGTGGTCGATCAGTGCCGGCGTTTCGCCGCGTGCGAGCGCGGGCAGCAGCTTCTGCGCCGACAGCACCCCCAGGACTTCGGACAGGCCATCGCGGCACACCGGGTAGCGGCTGTGCGCCTGCAACTGCATCTGCTCCAGCGACTCCGACAGCGGCGCATTGACCTCGAGCCAGATGATCTCGGTGCGCGGCACCATCATCGAGCCGATCTGTCGGTCGTCGAGGCGGAACACGTTGCGCACCATCTGGTGCTCCTGTTCCTCGATCACGCCGGCGTCAACGCCCTCTTCCAGGCTGGCGGCGATCTCCTCCTCGGTGACCGCGCGCGCACTGCCGGCGCGGATGCCGAGGATGCGCAGCATCGCCTCGGTGCAGATCGTCAGCAGCGCCACGAACGGCCGTGTCGCGGTGGACAGCCAGTTCATCGGCGTGGCCACCAGCCGGGCCACCGTCTCGGGATAGAGCTGGCCCAGCCGCTTGGGCACGAGCTCGCCGAAGATGATCGTCAGGAACGTGATGATCACGACCACGAGCCCGGTGGCCGACCAGCGCGCCGCCTGCGCGTGGATGTCCAGGATCTTGGCCAGCCAGTCCGCCAGCGGCTCCGAGAACGCCGCCTCGCCGACGATACCGTTGAGGATGCCGATCGAGGTGATGCCGATCTGCACCGTGGACAGGTACTTGGTCGGGTTCTCGTGCAGCGTGATCGCGGTCTGCGCGCCATGCTCGCCGGCCTCGAGCAGCACTTGCAGGCGCGCCTTGCGGCTGGCCGTCAGCGCCATCTCCGACATGGCGAACAGGCCGTTGAGCAGGATCAGGAAGACGAGGAGCGCGACGTCCATCGAGCGAGGGCTCTTGCGCCCCCGGAGGCAAGACAGGTGGGCCAGCGTAGCAGAATCAACGCATGCATTACCTCGTCGGCGACGTCCAGGGTTGTTGCGATGCCTTCGAGCGCCTGCTCGCCGAGGTCGGCTTCTCGCCGTCGCGCGACCGCCTCGTCGTGCTCGGCGACCTGGTCAACCGCGGGCCGCGCTCGCTCGCGGTGCTGCGCCGCATGCGCGCGCTCGGCGCCGCGGCGCAGTCGCTGCTCGGCAACCACGACCTGCACCTGCTGGCGGTGGCGCACGGCGTGCGGCCCGAGCACACGACCGACACGCTGCGAGAGATTCTCGACGCGCCCGACCGCGACGCCTGGCTCGACTGGCTGCGCGCGCGCCCGATCGCGCTGATGTGCGAGGGCTGGCTGTGCGTGCACGCCGGCGTGGCGCCGGCGTGGACCGCGGCGCAGACGCTCGCGCTCGCGGCCGAGGTCGAGGCGCTGCTGCGCGGCCCGGGGTTGGCGCAGTTCCTGCCGCGCATGTACGGCAACCAGCCGGCGCTGTGGCACGCCGGGCTCGCGGGCGAGGACCGCTGGCGCCACGTGATCAACGTGCTCACGCGCATCCGCTTCGTGCACGCCGACGACGGCCGCATGGACTTCAAGGCCAAAGAAGGCGCCGATACCGCGCCGCCCGGCCTGGTGCCGTGGTTCGAGGTGGCCGGGCGGGCCAGCGCCGGCACCCCGATTGCGTTCGGCCACTGGTCGACGCTCGGCCTCGTCAACCGACCCGACCTGCTGGCGCTGGACACCGGCTGCGTGTGGGGCGGTGCGCTGACCGCGGTGCGCGTCGACGGCGGCCGGCGCGAGGTGATTCAGGTGCGCTGCGACGCGGCTGCGGCGCCAGGCGCCTGAGCTGCGCCGCGCAGCCGTTTCAACAGCGGCGTGACCATCGGCACCGTGAGCATCGTGCTGGCCACCGCCATCAGCAGCAGCGCGGTGAACGCATCGGCGCTGATGATGCGTTTGTCGAGCAGCACGTTGGCGAAGATGATCATGATCAGGGCCTTGGTCTGCAGGAGCCAGCCCACGACCAACGCCTCCGTGCGCGACCAGCCGAGCCAGCGGCCCGCGACCATCACGCCCAGCAGCTTGCCGGCCACCGCGGCGGCCAGCAGCATCGCCGCGGCGACGAAGACCACCGCCCCGCCCGCCACCCACTGCGTGCGCAAGCCGGTGGACAGGAAGAACACCGGCATCAGCACCAGCAGCACGTGGTGGCGCAGCAGGTCCATGCGCTCCTGGTCGAACCAGTGTGCGTCGAGCACCGCGCCGGCGAGGAACGCGCCGATCATGAAGTGCAGCCCGCACCAGTCAGCGCCCAGCGCCACCGCCGCCAGCCACACCGGCGCGACGAACCAGCGGTCGCGCTCGGGCAGGCGGCGCATCAGTGCGCGCACCGCCACCGCCGCGAGCGCGAAGGCCGCGACGAATAACCCCTGGCGCCCGAGGCGCTGCCAGTCGGCCAGGATCAATGCGAGCACGGCCCAGATCGCGATGTCGTCCAGGCTCGCGTAGCGCAGGATGCGCTGGCCGAGCGGCAGGCGCAGGATCGCGAGCTTTTCCATCAGCAGGATCAGGATCGGCAGCGCGGTGACCGTGCAGGCCATGCCGATGCCCAGCACGAACTGCCAGCGCGCGCCCGCCGCGCCACCCCAGCCCGCACCCGGCAGCGCCAGCGCGGCGATGCAGCCCAGCACCATCGGCGCCGACAGCGCCGCTGCCGCGGTGAGGCCCGCCTCGCGCCGCTCGCGCCAGGCCGCGACCAGGTCCAGCTCGAGCCCGGCGATGAACACGAACAGCATCACCGCCCACCAGGCCACGCCGTTGAGCGCCACGATCACCTGCGCATTGAAGACGAAGGCGTAGTACTCGGGGAACGCCGCGCCGAGCGCGCCGGGCCCCAGCACGATGCCCGCGACGATCTGCACCACCACCAGCGGCGCCCAGTAGTCGGTGCGCCCCACCCGCCACACCAGGTAGGGCAGCGTGAAGATGATCAGCATCGCGATCAGGAAGATCTCGGTGGTGTTCATGGGCGGCGGCAGCGCGAGGCGCGCGAGTGTCGCATGACGCCTTGCGCGACAATCGCGCCGTCAGGAAGGGCGGCCGCGTGGTTGAAGGCACCGGTCTTGGTCAGCGCCGCCAGGCGCTGCGCCGGAACTCATGTCGCGCAGCGATGTGAGTGCAGGCAAAAACGGCGGGTACGTGACAATCGCGCCTCTGGAAGCGTGGCCGAGTGGTTGAAGGCACCGGTCTTGAAAACCGGCAACGGGCAACCGTTCGTGGGTTCGAATCCCACCGCTTCCGCCAGTTCTTGCCATGCGTCTGGCCACCGACTGGGATGTGCCCCAAAGAAGGGCCCGCCAAAGGCCTTGCACTTGCCTTGGGGCGACTTTCGGCGCGTACGCTGACCGGCTGTACCGTGGTGATCTCGGCAAATCTCGCCGCTCATCACGCGAGCTTCGTTACTTGTGGCTGCCGGCCCGCTCCCAAGGCATCGCGGGATCAGCGTCAAGCCACAGCCTGCGCGGCCTTCTCCATCCTGTCGCCCAAGAGGAGCCTAGCCTCAGCGTCGGCCAGCGTCCGCTGCCGCGCCCTCACTGCCCGCTCGTTTGCGCGCTGCTATTGGGTCAATGGCGCCGCTCTTGGTCCATTGTCTAGTCAGGTCACGCCGATGCCGGCCATGCGTCGACCTCGGGGCTTCGGGGTGCGTCGTGCAGGATCGCCTGAGTGACGGCAGTCGAACCGAGTTGCCAGCAGTCGAGCAGGTGCTCGTACACCCTGCGTTCTACGCGAGACACCGCCCCGTCGGCCGTGATCACGGCAGCCGCCATGCGCGCCAATAAGATCCTTTGCTGCGGGTCGTCGATGCTCCCGGCGAGCCGGTCGATCTGGACCTGTTCGGTGATGCGCAGCCAGCCGCGCTGACTCAGCCCGGCGCCAAAGTCTTCGATGCGGCGCCGTGCCAGCGTCGCAAATCGGTGGCGCGAAATCCCGATCCTCGAAAACGCGTCGAGCAGGTCCAGGGCTTGCAATTCACGCGCGTCGACGCGGCCGTCGGCTGACACCACCATTGCCAGCAAGCGGGCGCCGGCGTCGCTGCAGATGTCGTGATCTTCCATGCTCGCACTCCCATCGTGGTTCTCGCCGATTGGCGCCCCGGCAGAGACCGGAATTCGTAGACCGGCGAGGGCACCTGGAGTTCTGCGCCGTTGCAACCGGTTGCGCGTCGCGTCCGTGCGGCAGAAGCGGCGCCCGCTTGCGGGCTCTTTCTAGGGGTGGCGGCAATCTCAGCATCTGTGGCAGCAGTCCGGCGCGACGAATGCCAATGTTGATTGAGACGATTCGCTGCGCCCGCCTAGCGATGACCGGCGGTCTACTGAGGGATAGCGCGGATGACTGACCTCGCACGCAAGCGCGAACTGGCGCTTTCGGCCCTGATGCGGCGACGAGCGAAACACAACGACGAGATCAACCTTTGTCCAGGTGACCTGTATCCGCACCACTGCGGACATGTGGTGGGTGGCGCCTTCGAGCGCCGGCGGGTCAGCGCGGACCGCGGACAACGGCGCTTCGGGGCTCGATAGCCGACGACGGTGCGCGTCGCGCAGACACCGCTACCGCCGTCGAGCCTGCCGAGGCTACTTGCCGCTCATGCAAGCAGCGACGAACTGCTTGCGCTCGACGTCGCGCAGACGCTTGTCGTCGGCCTGCTTCTGGCACGCGCCCATGTCGCTCTTGCGCTGCTTGGACGCCTGGACGCTCGCCCGCGACTCGTCGGCCGTCCTCGCGTGTCGAGCCGGCTGCGAAGCCGGTTGCGATGCCGGTTTCGCGGCGGCGCTGGCCGCCGCTGCGGGCGGCTTGGCGCCGCCCTTGTTGTTGGCCGCCAGGGCCGCGAGCGGAAGCGCCAGGCACGCGATGACAAACAAATGCTTTTTCATGATTCGCATCTCGTCGTAGTGCCGGCTTGTGCACCGGCGGTTGCGGAAGAAGTGGCAGAGCCCTGGGTTGGCGTGCTGCAGCGGCTGGAGACCGGATTGCCCGCCAGCTTGCGGAATTCGCTCACCAGCGCGTCCGGGCCATAGAACCCGTCGAGCCTGACCCAGGGCTTGCCCGGGGCGGCGCGCAGGTAGGTGGTCGGCTGGTGATTCATCTTGTCGCCGCGCCAGGCGTCGAATGCGCGCTGGATCTCCACCGCGTCGGCACTGCTGCTGGTGTAGTGCGCCCAGGTGCCCGCACCGCCGAAGCGCTTGGCGTATTCGGTGAGCCGCCGCGGCGTGTCCTGCTCGGGGTCGATCGAGATCGAGACCATGTTGACCGCGTCGCGCTGCGCGCCGAGCCGTTCGCGCACTTCGACGAAGACCTGGCTGGTGATGGGGCAGATCGACGTGCACGAGGTGTATACGAAGTTGAGCATCACCGGGCGCCCGTCGTCCATCGCCTCGGACAGCGTCATCTGCTTGCCGTCGGCGCGCGTCACCTTGAGTGCCGGCAGCGCATAGGCATGCTCGCTGCGCACCAGCCCGCCTGCCATCTGGTGACCTGCATGCTCGCCCTGTGCAGCAACGGCCATCGCGTGGCCAGCGTGCGCGTCGTGCGCAGCGGCCGGTAGCGCCATGAGCAAAGCCACCGAAGCAGCGGCAAGCAGCGCGCAGGCAGCCGTGCCACGCAACGGAGCCATCGGTATCGCGGCGTGCACCGATGGCGGGGATGGGATTCGAGGCATGGGATCCTTCCTTGAAAAGTTGAATGACGTCGTGATGCAGCTTGCAGTCAGGGGACCATCCAGTCGGACTCGACGCGCATCGGATCGCGCCTGTCTTTGCCCAGACGCACGATGTACGCGCCCTTGCTGGCGTGGCGCTGGAACTGGCCGAGGCTCAACCGCGGATAGACGTTGGTGCTTTCGGGCGCGCCGCTGGTGCGCGACACGGCGGTGGCGTTCAGGGCGGGGTCTGACGCGGCGTCGCCCACATTGGCCAACGGGCCGATGCCGCGTTGCGCCGCATTGGGAACCACACCCTTGGCGTGGGGCACGTTGCGCGGAATCATCGGCCGCACCGCCATCGCACGCAGCGGCCGCGTGTTCGGGTCGACCAGGTTGGTCCGCGGCAGCGCGAGCGAGCGTGCCTCGTCTTCCGCGCGGGCCGCCTCGCGCAGGCTGAGCATGTTCTCGCCGCGCTCGAGCAGATAGTCGCGGTGCACGTTGTCGAGCATGTCGACCAGCGTGTCGTTGAGGTAGTCGAGCGCGAAGTACACCTCGGACTGCAGCACCTCGTCCTCGAGCGGCAGGTCGCGGATGCGCAGCCATTCCTTGAAGACCGTGAGGCCACGCTGGCGCA
>JAOUIM010000483.1 GCA_029884035.1 Aquincola sp.
TGCTCAGGCCGCATTCTGTGCAGGTTTTCGGACGCCGGCAATGAGGGCGTCACGACGCTCTCCTGCAGGCGGCGGCCGAAAAGCGCCAAGGCACGAAGTCGCGTGAGATTGAGCACTGGCTGTGCAGCAAGCGCTATGGGGATTTGATGGCTGCGCCGGCCTCTACGGTGGACGCGACATTGCCAGGGTGCGGGGTGCATATGCGCTGGCCTGGGCGGTCGGGAGAGTGAGCTGGGCATGTCGATACGGCTTGGGAGGGCATCAACGGTTGCCCGACGCATTGATCGCCATGATTGGGTCGTGAGCGATCGTCGCCGGCATGGCGCCAGCGGATTGGAACGAGAAAGCCACCAGGCTGACAGCAAGTCTCAGTCATGACGTGTCGATCCGGGTTGTGCCCGGACACGACGATGGGTGGTATCGGGGCGTTTCGCCGCGCTTGAACCTCTCGATGATGCGCATGGGGCCGCCGCAGCAAGGACACTTGGGGTTGAGCGGGTCGTTGGCGTCGGTGTCTCCGCCTTCGGCGGTCGCTGAGACATCGGGCGCGGGCATGTCCAAGAGCTTGCGCGCGGTGGCGATGTGCTCGGCCTTGGTGGTTCCGGCGAAGAGACCGTAGTGGCGGATGCGGTGGAAACCCTTGGGCAGGACGTGCAGCAGGAAGCGCCTGATGAACTCATGCGGGTGCAGCCGCATTGTCTTCCAGCGACCTGGGCCGTCGATGCGGTAGTCCTTCCAGCGGAATGCGATGCCGCCGTCATCGGCGGCGATGAGACGGCGGTTCGAGATGGCGACACGATGCGTGTAACGGGAGAGATAGCGCAGCACCTGCTGCGGCCCTGCGAACGGCGCCTTGCAGTAGACCACCCACTTGACGCGTCGCAGCGGGGCGATGAAGCGCTTGAAGGCGCTGTTGTCGGCAAGCCCGGCATGAGTGTTGAAGAACCTCAACTGACCGGCGTGGTGTGCGTGCATCAGTATCGCCAGCATCTTGCCTCGGAACAGGCGCGCCAGCACGTTGACATGCACGAGGAAGTTGGAGCGGGAGGCGATCCATCGCGTGTTATCGGGCGAGAGCCCTCCGCCCGGCACGATCATGTGCACGTGGGGATGATGGGTGAGCGCCGATCCCCAGGTGTGCAGCACGGCCGTGATCCCGATGCGCGCGCCGAGACGCTTGGGGTCGGCGGCGATGGCGAGCGTGGTCTCGGCCGCCGCCTTCATCAGCAGGTCGTAGACCAGGCGCTTGTTCTGGTAGGCGATATCACGCAGCTGGCTCGGCAGCGTGTACACGACGTGAAAGTACGGCACCGGCAGCAGCTCGGCCTCGCGCTCGGCCAGCCACTCGCGTGCAGCAGCACCCTGGCACTTGGGGCAGTGCCGGTTGCGGCAGCTGTTGTAGGCGATGATGGTGTGGGCGCACTTGTCGTTCTCGCATCGCGCGACATGGCCGCCGAGCGCCGCCGTGCGGCAGCGCTCGATCGCGCTCATCACCTTCAACTGGTCGAGGCTGACATGGCCGGCATTGGCGGAACGCCACGCCGCCCCGTGGTCGCGGAAGATATCCGCGACCTCCAGCGCTGGACGGGGCACGGCCGCCGGCCGTTACGCCGGCGGCGGAGCCTTCCTGCCTTTCCTCGACTTCTGACGCGGCTGCGACAGCAGGTCGAGCGGGCTCTGGATGCCGGCGATCACGCCGGTGGCGACGCGGGTGTAGCGGGCCGTGGCGTCGAGTTTGGCGTGACCCAAGAGCGCCTGGATGATGCGGATATCAGTGCCGCCTTCGAGCAGATGCGTCGCAAAGCTGTGGCGCAGCGCATGCAAGGTGACATTCTTCCTGATCCCGGCGGCGTCCGCCGCCTCGTGGAACAGGCGGCTCAATTGACGCGTCGTCATCGACTTGCCGCGCCGGCCCGGAAACAGCCAGCGTTCCTCGATGGGCGTTGTCGCATCGTCACGGTTGGGTCGCACCTTCCACCACTGGCGCAACAGATCGAGCGTCTCGGATGGCAGCATGACGTTGCGGTCCTTGCGGCCTTTGGCCTGCTCGATGCGGATGATCTTCTGTGCATTGTCGATATGCTTGACCTTCAGCCGCACCACTTCGCCCGCTCGCAACCCGCAGCCGTAACTGAGGCTGAGCATCACGCGGGCCTTGAGGCTGCTGGCGACCGCCAACAGGCGGCGCGCCTCATCCGGGCTCATCACCTGAGGAATCTTCTGCGGTTCGCGCAAGTGATAGATCTCGGCGGCAAGGTCCAGCCGTCGCAACGTCACGCGAAACAAGAACCGCAGCCCCGTCATGATGCGGTTGCGATTGCAGATGCTCGTTCCGGTCTCGGCAAGGTAGAGCTGGAAGCGCCGGATGTCTTCCAGTGTGGCCGTGTCGGGCGAGCGCTTGAGAAACGCCGCGAACCGCTTGCAGCTGTAGATGTGACTCCGCTGCGAGTGCGGACCGAGCTGGCGCGCGGTCATATCCTCGATCATACGCTGACGCAGCGGACTGACAGTGGTAGTATTGCTCATGGAGAACTCCATCCTGAGTGAGGTTGACGACACCTCGATTCTCAGGACGGGGTTCTCCATCCCGCTACCCCTGTTCTCTCAACTCGTTACCGGCCTCTCGGCTCCTGCCCCCGCGCAGCGGGCTGGAGCGCAGCGACTTTGTGCGATGGCCCATCGCTACACTTCGCGGGAGGTCGGCTTTTGGGGCGAACCGGACATGCGAATTGGTCGCAAATGTTGAAAAT
>JAOUIM010000092.1 GCA_029884035.1 Aquincola sp.
CAGTTCGCTCTCGTTCTTGCCGTCGATCGAGATCTTCTTCTCGTCGAATCCCGGCACGAAGTCGTTCGTGCCGGGCTGGATGATGTTCGCGCGGAACAGGCGCGCCGAGCCGTTGTAGTCGCGCGCATGCACGTTGAACAGCGCACTGAAGTCCTTGGTCGGCTCGAACAACCACTGCACGCGCAGCGCCCCGTCGCGATAACCCTCGAGGTCCTGGGTCGGGCCGGCGGCAAAGGTGTTCTTGACCCAGTCGTTGCGGGTCTGGCTGAGCAGCGAAACGCGCAGCGCCGAATCCGGCGCGGTGGGCACATTGACAGCGCCCTCGGCGTTAATCGTCGTGAAGGTGCCGGCCGACAGGCTGCCATAGCCCTCGAACTTGCCGATCACCGGGCGTACCGATTCGAACTTCACCACGCCGGCGGGCGTGTTGCGACCGAACAGCGAGCCCTGCGGGCCGCGCAGCACTTCCACACGCGCCAGGTCGAACGCCGGGAAACCCTTCAGGATCGGGTTTTCCTGCACGACGTCGTCGTAGACCAGCGACACGGGCTGCGACGCATTGAGCCGGAAGTCGGTGTTGCCGTAGCCGCGGATGTAGAAGCGCGGGAAAGCGCGGCCGAACGACGACTCGATGTTCAGGCTCGGCACGCGGCCAGCGAGCATGCGCACGTCCTGGCCGCTGGTGTTGAGCACATCGAGCAGTTCGGACGGCACCACGCTCACCGAGTTCGGCACCTGCTGAGCGTTCTCGACGCGGCGCTCGGCGGTCACCGTGATCGTCTGCAGTTCACCGGACTGCGCGAGGGCAGGGCCGGCGAGCGCTCCCAGCGCGGCAAGAGCGACGACATGGTGCGCATGGCGGTGGTGGGCGACGCGACGGTGCATGGTGGCTCCTCCTGGGGCATGGGTGAGGTCGAAAAGCTGCGGCATGATGAACGCTTGCCGCAGCGCGGTCCATCGGTGCGCAAACCGATGGACCCGACGGCGCGGACGACCGACGCGACTTCGCAACACCCATGCCTGCCCTGCCCGATGCCGAAGCGCTTGCGAGCTGGCGCCGCGATGGCTACCTGGTATGGCCTCGCTTCGCAGCGCCAGGTGCGGTGGCGGCGCTGCGTCAGCGGGCGCTCGCCATCGTCGACGCCTATGTGCCCGACGAGAAAGCGGCCGTTTTCTCGTCGCGCGACCGCGACCGCGCCAGGCTGGGCGAAGCCGCGCTCATCGAGTCGGCCAGCCAGGTGCGCTGCTTCTTCGAGGAGGAGGCGCTCGATCCGGACGGACGGCTCGTGGTGGACAAGGCCCGGGCGATCAACAAGATCGGCCACGCGCTGCACGACCGCGACCCGGTGTTCGACCGCTTCTCGCGTGACGCACGCCTGGCGGCGCTGGCCGCAGAACTCGGCGTTGTCGAGCCCCTGCTGATGCAGTCGATGCTGATCTTCAAACAGCCGCGCATCGGCGGCGAGGTGGTCTGGCACCAGGACGCCAGTTTTCTCGCCACCAAACCGCAGACGGTCGTCGGCTTCTGGTTCGCGCTCGAAGATGCCACGCGCGACAACGGATGCCTGTGGGTGGCGCCGGGCGGCCATCGCGGACCACTGCGCGAGCGCTATGGCCGTGGCGCCGATGGCGCGCTGGCCATGGAACAGCTCGACGACACGCCGTGGCCGAGCGGCAAGGCGACCGTGCCGCTCGAGGTCGAGGCAGGAACGATGGTGGTCTTCGATGGGCTGCTGCCCCACGCGAGCGCACCGAACCGCTCCGAACGCTCGCGCATGGCCTACACGCTGCACGTCGTCGACGGCCGCGCGGCCTGGTGGCCAGGGAACTGGCTGCAGCGCGACCAGGACGACCCGCCGCGCGGGTTCGGATACGAGAGATAGCGCGGCAACTCGCCCTGGCGGCCGGTCAGGCGCGGCCAGCGGGACTCAGCTCCTCAGCGCGACCAGCACCTCGTCGAGCATCTTCTTGGCGTCGCCGAACAGCATGCGGTTGTTGTCCTTGTAGAACAGCGGATTGTCGACCCCGGCGTAGCCCGAGGCCATGCTGCGCTTCATGACGATGGACGTCCGCGCCCTCCAGACTTCGAGCACCGGCATGCCGGCGATCGGGCTTGCCGGGTCGTCCTGCGCGGACGGATTCACGATGTCGTTGGCGCCGATGACCATGGAGACGTCGGTGTCCGGGAAGTCCTCGTTGATCTCGTCCATCTCCAGCACGATGTCGTAGGGCACCTTGGCTTCGGCGAGCAGCACGTTCATGTGGCCGGGCATGCGGCCGGCCACCGGGTGGATGCCGAACCGGACGTTGACACCCTTGTCGCGCAGCAGTTTGGTGATCTCGAACACCGTGTGCTGCGCCTGCGCCACCGCCATGCCGTAGCCGGGCACGATGACCACGTTCTTGGCATCGCGCAGCAGTTCCGCGGTTTCCACCGCGCTGATCGGTACGACCTCGCCGGCCGGCTGCACACCGCCTGCAGCCGCTGGGGTCCCGCCGCCGGTGCCGAAGCCGCCGGCGATGACGCTGATGAAGTTGCGGTTCATCGCGCGGCACATGATGTAGCTCAGGATCGCGCCCGACGAGCCGACCAACGCGCCGACGACGATCAGCAGGTCGTTGCTGAGCATGAAGCCCGTGGCCGCAGCGGCCCAGCCCGAATAGCTGTTGAGCATGGAGACGACCACCGGCATGTCGGCGCCGCCGATGGCCATGACCATGTGCACGCCGAACAGCAGCGCGACCACGGTCATGACGACGAGCGCCGTCATGCCGGCCTGGATGCCATGGGCATTCAGGAACTCGCGGCCGAACCAGATCACGATCAGCAGGCCGACGAGGTTGAGCCAGTGCCGGCCCGGCAGCAGCAGGGGCTTGCCGCCGATCTTGCCCGAGAGCTTGCCGAACGCGATGACCGACCCGGAGAACGTGACGGCGCCGATCAGGATGCCGATGTAGATCTCCATCTCGTGGATCGACTTCTCGGCCTCGGTCGGAAACACGGTGGAGGTGTCGACGTAGCTCGCGAAACCGACCAGGCAGGCGGCGAGGCCCACGAGGCTGTGCATCAACGCGACGAGCTCGGGCATCTGCGTCATCTGCACCTTCTTCGCCGCGATGAGGCCGATCGTCCCGCCGACGGCGAGGGCGCCGATGATCCAGGCATAACCGCCCGGCGTGACGCGCGGGCCGAACACCGTGGCCAGCACCGCGATGGCCATGCCGATGATGCCGAAGACGTTGCCGCGGCGCGCCGTCTCGGGGTTCGATAGTCCACCGAGGCTCAAGATGAACAGGATGGTGGCGCCGATGTAGGAGACGGTGGCCAGGCTCGAAGTCATGTCCGTTTCCTTGTTCTTACTTGCGGAACATCGCCAGCATGCGCCGCGTGACCGCGAAGCCGCCGAACATGTTGATCGCCGTGAGCGCCAGCGCGAGGACGGCCATGCCGAGAATCAGCAGCGCCGGGCGATCCGCTTGGGCACCGGTCAGCGGCGGCGCGATCTGGATCAGCGCGCCGATGGCGATGATCGACGAGATGGCGTTGGTCACGCTCATCAGCGGCGTGTGCAGCGATGGCGTCACGTTCCAGATCACCATGTAGCCGACGAAACAGGCCAGCACGAACACGGTGAAGTGCGACAGGAAGCTGGCTGGCGCGTACAGGCCGACGAGCAGGAAGGCCAACGCGCCCAGGCCGAAGACCGTCGCCAGCGACTTGGCAGACATCGGCTCGCCGCCGCCGTGTCCGTGCCCTTTTGCGGCGGTCTGCGCGGCGGCCGGCTTGGCCTGGGGCGCAGCGGCCGGCAGCTTGGGTGGCGGCGGCGGCCAGCTGATGCTGCCCTCCTTGATCACCGTGAGCCCGCGGATCGCATCGTCGTCCATGTTGACGTTGATGACGCCATCCTTGGTCTTGCACAGCTCTTCGGTGACGCGCAACAGGTTGGTCGAGTACAGCGTCGACGACTGCTTGGCCAGGCGGCTGACCAGATCGGTGTAGCCGATGATGGTCACGCCGTGGCGCACCACGGCCTCGCCCGGCACCGTGAGTTCGCAGTTGCCGCCCTGCTCGCCGGCCATGTCGACGATCACGCTGCCCGGCTTCATGCTGCGCACCATCTCGGCGGTGATCAGCTTGGGTGCCGGCTTGCCCGGGATCAGGGCGGTGGTGATGATGATGTCCGCGTCCTTGGCCTGCTTGGCGTACATCTCGCGCTGGGCCTGCTGGAAGCCCTCGCTCATCACCTTGGCGTAGCCGCCGCCGCCCGAGCCTTCTTCCTCGTAATCGACCTTGACGAATTCACCGCCCAGCGAGACGACCTGGTCGGCGACCTCGGCGCGCGTGTCGTTGGCGCGCACGATGGCACCCAGGTTGGCGGCGGTGCCGATCGCGGCCAGCCCGGCGACGCCGGCGCCGGCGACGAACACCTTGGCTGGCGGGATCTTGCCTGCGGCCGTGATCTGGCCGTTGAAGAAGCGGCCAAAGGCGTTGGCGGCCTCGATCACAGCGCGGTAGCCGCTGATGCCGGCCATGGATGTCAGTGCGTCCATCTTCTGGGCGCGCGACAGCTGGCGCGGCAAGGAGTCGATCGCCAGCACGGTGGCTTTCCTGGCCGCCATCTGCCGCATCAGCTCGGGGTTCTGTGCCGGCCAGATGAAGCTGATCAGCGTGCCGCCTTCGCGCATCAGGGCGACTTCCTCCGGGCTCGGGGCGCGCACCTTGAACACGATGTCGGACTTGGCCCAGAGTTCAGTGGCCGTGGCAACGACTTCGGCGCCGGCGGCACGGTAGGTGTCATCCGCGAAGTTCGCGGCGTCGCCCGCACCGCTTTCCACCGCCACCGAGAATCCCAGCTTGACGAGCTTTTCGACCACGTCGGGCACGGTCGCGACGCGCTTCTCCCCCGCCGACGTTTCCTTCGGGACTCCGATCAATAAGGCCATGAAATGAACTCCTCAGGTGTTGTTGGAGCGCTTGCCCCATCGCCGGCAGTGGCATCGGCATCGGGAACACGCGCTGGTCCATGTCGGATGTGTCGCCATCGTCGTCGTCCAGTCGATCGGCACGATGTGGTCGCCGCGGGTGCAGCCGCGCGAGCTTAAGTCATGCGCGTCGGATGCGGCGTAGGTGACATTGCGAGGGACTTAGGATCACCGCTCATGAGCGACGAGCGCTGGAAACCCAACGTGACGGTCGCCGCGGTCGTTGAGCGCGGCGGCCGCTACCTGCTGGTCGAGGAGGCCTCGCGGCTGGGGCCTGTGCTCAACAACCCGGCGGGCCACCTGGATCGCGGCGAGACGCTGCTGCAGGCCGTGGTGCGCGAGGTGCTGGAGGAAACAGGGCGGGCGTTCACGCCGACGCATCTCGTGGGCGCCTACCTCGCGCCTTCGGCCAGCGGCGAAGTGACCTACCTGCGCTTTGCCTTCGCCGGCGAGGTCGGCGAGCCCGAACCCGGACGCGCGCTGGATGCAGGCATCCTGCGCACGCTGTGGCTCACGCCCGAGCAGATCGAGGCCGAGCGAGCGCGGCACCGCAGCCCGCTGCTCGCGCGCTGCATCGCCGACCATCGGGCCGGCCGCCGGTATCCCCTCGAGCTGCTGCGCTGAAGCCGAACCGGCCGTCGTGAGGCGGCTGGTCGATGGCGCCGACTCCGCCGTACTCAGGTGTTGCGCAGCGTCGCACTGGCCTCCATCACGAGCCACCCCTCACGGTCGTGCGCCCACAGGCGGACTTGGGCACCGTCACTTCGACCGCACAGCGTCAGCGCATGGTCGTCGAACGCGGGACGAACGGCCTTGAAGGCAAAGTCGGCCACGTCGGCATCGGCCCGATGGCGACGCAGCAGGTCCATCAGCAGCGTCGCGATCAGGGGGCCGTGCACCACCAGTCCCGGGTAGCCCTCGATCTCGGTGGCATGGCGGCGGTCGTAGTGGATGCGGTGGCCGTTGAACGTCAGTGCCGAGTAGCGGAACAGAAGCACGGCATCGGGAATGATCGTGCGCTGCCACTGCGCGTCGGCGCGGGCACGCTGCCGCGGCGGCTCGGCATCGGTCGAGCGCCTCGCTTCGCGGTAGACGATGTCGTGCCGCTCGACGAGGGCGGCTTCGTGATCGCCATGGCAGCGTAGTTCATGGCGCACCGTGACGAAGCACAGCTGGCCGCTGCGGCCCATGCGATCGCGTACGTCCTCGATCTCGGACTTGCGCGTCACGGTGTCGCCCACGCGCAGCGGCGCACGGAACTCGAAGCGGCTGCCAGCCCACATGCGCCGCGGCAGTGGCACGGGCGGCAGGAAGCCGCCGCGCCGGGCATGGCCATCGGGTCCGATGTCGCTCTGGCGGTGCAGCGGCAGGAAGTACAACCAGTGCCACAGCGGTGGCAGCGGCAGGGCGGCGGCCGCCGTCGGGTCCTCGAGATCGAGCGTAGCGGCCAGCGCGCGCACCGGCGTGGCGGTGATGCGGTCGTGCGCGATCTCGGTGCGGCCGATCCAGGCTCGCGGGTCGGCGGTGTCGGTCGGGTCCATGGGAGTGATCCTCGTGCGCCGGATAATCGCATCCATGTCGTCGCATGCGAAGACGCGCGTGGTCGTGGGCCTGTCCGGCGGTGTCGACTCCGCGGTCAGCGCCTGGCTGCTCAAGCAGCAGGGTTACGAGGTCGTCGGCCTGTTCATGAAGAACTGGGAGGATGACGACGAGAGCGAACACTGCTCGAGCAATGTCGATTTCGTCGACGCCGCCGCGGTGGCCGACGTGATCGGCATCGAGATCGAGCATGTCAACTTCGCCGCCGAGTACAAGGACCGCGTGTTCGCCGAGTTCCTGCGCGAATACCGGGCCGGCCGAACGCCCAACCCCGACGTGCTGTGCAACGCCGAGATCAAGTTCAAGGCCTTCCTCGACCACGCCCTGCGGCTGGGCGCGGCCAGAATCGCGACCGGCCACTACGCGCGCGTGCGTGAGCGCGACGGCCGCTTCGAACTGCTCAAGGGACTCGACCCAACCAAGGACCAGAGCTACTTCCTGCACCGGCTGAACCAGTCGCAACTCTCGCGCACGCTGTTCCCGGTCGGCGAGCTGAAGAAGACCGAGGTGCGCCGTATCGCCGCCGAGATCGGGCTGCCCAACGCGAAGAAGAAGGACTCGACCGGCATCTGCTTCATCGGCGAGCGGCCGTTCCGCGAGTTCCTCAACCGCTACCTGAGCCACGAGCCGGGGCCGATCGAGGACGAGCGTGGCCGCCGGCTTGGCACGCATGTGGGGCTGTCGTTCTACACGCTCGGGCAGCGTCAGGGCCTGGGCATCGGCGGCGTCAAGGGACTGGCAAATCCATCGGGTGAGCACGCGCCCTGGTTCGTCGCGCGCAAGGACCTCGGGCGCAACGTGCTCGTGGTCGTGCAGGGGCACGAGCACCCTGCCCTGCAGTACCAGGCGTTGGAGGCCGATGACGTGAGTTGGGTCGCCGGCGTGCCGCCCGCGCCTGGCCGCTATGCCGCCAAGACGCGCTACCGGCAGGCCGACGCAACTTGCGAGCTGGCGCTTGGCGGTGCCGGCTTCGCACTGATTTTCGACGAGGCGCAGTGGGCCGTCACCCCGGGGCAGAGTGCGGTGCTCTATGCCGCAGATCGCTGCCTCGGCGGCGGCGTGATTGCGGCGGCCGCGCCCGTGAGGGGCAAGGCCGCCGCCGCTTCCTGCCTTTGAGTCTCCGACTCAGTTGCTGGGGGGCAGCAGCACCTTGTCGATGACGTGGATGACGCCGTTCTTGGCGATCACGTCAGTGGCGACGAGGTTGGCCACACGCGTGCGACCGTCGGTGATGGCCAGCGTCGTGCCGACCGAGAAGGTGCTTCCCTGCAACGTGCCCACGCTGGCCGGCTTGGGCAGCGCGACGACGTCGGCGGCGCGCACGCTGCCGTCGACCACGTGGTAGGTCAGGATGTCGGGCAGCGAAGGGCTGGCCAGCAACTGCGCCTTGGTCAGTGAAAGCTCGGTCAGCGCCGCGGTGAAAGCGTCGTTGGTCGGTGCGAAGACGGTCAGGGGACCTGCACCGCTCAGCGCGTTGGCGAGGTTGGCCGCGACGACCGCTTCGACGAGCACGGAGAACGTCGGGTTCAGCTTGGCCATCTGGACGATGTCGAGCACGCCCGGGGGGACCAGCACCTTGTCGATGACGTGAATGACACCATTGCTGGCCGACACGTCGGCGGTGGTCACCATGGCCTGAGTGAGCAGTTCGTCAGTGAGCTTCACGCCGCCGGTGCTGCTCACGGCCAACGTCGAAGCGGCACCTTCGAAGGTGTAGAGCGTGGACTGCGTGGCGCCACCGGCTGCGAGCTGAGCGGCGGACTTCGCCGTGGGCAGCACGTGGTACTGCAGGATCTTGGCGAGAGTGGCGGAGTCAAGCGTGTTGACCATCGTCGTGGCGCTGGCAAAGCCGAGCGTCGTGGCCAGCGACGTGAAGGCGGCGTCGGTGGGTGCAAACACCGTCAGGTTGGAGCTGCTCGAACTCAGCGCCGGCACCAAGCCTGCCTTGGTCGATGCGGCAACCAGTGCGGAGAAGCCGCGCGCGCTGGCTTCCTCGGCCAAGGTGCCGGGATCATTACTTCCGCCGCAAGCACTCACTAACGCGCCAGTCAATGCCAAGCCAGCGATCTTGATGAATAGACGTCTCATCGCATCGAACTCCACAACAGGGTTTCTGGCTTCACCCCGAGGAGGCCGGGGCGCTGTCCAGCGGCAATGGAAACTGCCGAAGCCATATTGTGAACTGCACAGTCTATAAAACAACCAAGAAGTTCAATACGGCCCTGACACGTTCATGGGCACTGTCACGCACAAACGAAAACGCCCCGACAAGCGGGGCGTTCGCAACAGCCTTGGGCCTCAGAACGGGATGTCGTCGTCCATGTCGTCGAAGCCGGTCGACGACTTCTGCGCGGCGGGTTTTGCCGCGCCGCCAGCCGGACGCGACGCCGGCGCGCCGCTGCGCGCGCCGCTGCCCTCGCCACCGCCGTCTCCCATGCCCTCGCGGCTGCCGAGCAACTGCATCTGGTCGGCAACGATCTCGGTGGTGTACTTCTCGACGCCGTCCTTGTCGGTCCACTTGCGCGTCTTCAGCCGCCCTTCGACGTACACGGGGCGCCCCTTCTTCAGGTACTCGCCAGCAATCTCCGCCAAGCGGTCGTAGAAGACCACGCGGTGCCACTCGGTCTCTTCCTGGCGCTCGCCGCTGGTCTTGTCCTTCCACTGGCGGCTGGTGGCGATCGTGACGTTGCAGATCGCCGAGCCGCTGGGTGCATAACGCACCTCGGGGTCGCGGCCAAGGTTGCCGATGAGGATGACTTTGTTGACCGAGGCCATGCGATCGCTCCTGGGTGAAAGACGGGACGGTGCGCCGATGATAGTGGCCTTGCAGCGCATCCCTGCGACCCCCTTTCGGGTGAACGCTGCCGGGTCCCGCGGCGCGGCGACAATGCCGCCTCCCGATGAACGACTTGCGCCCGCCCTCGCCACTTGACGTCCTGCAGGAAGTGTTCGGTTACGAAAGCTTCCGCGGCCTGCAGGGCGAGATCGTCGGGCACGTCATCGCCGGCGGGGACGCGCTCGTCCTGATGCCCACCGGTGGCGGCAAGAGCCTGACCTACCAGGTTCCGGCGATTGCACGCCACCGCGCCGGGCACGGCGTGACGCTCGTCGTGAGCCCGTTGATCGCGCTGATGCACGACCAGGTCGGCGCGCTCGAGGAGGCCGGCGTGCACGCGTCGTTCCTGAACTCTACTCTCGACGGCGACGAGGCGCGCGACATCGAGCGCGAACTGCTCTCGGGCCGCCTAGTGCTTTTGTATGCGGCGCCGGAGCGCATCCTCACACCGCGCTTCCTCGCGATGCTCGATTCCCTGCACGAACGCGGGCTGCTCGCGCTGGTGGCGATCGACGAGGCGCATTGCGTGAGCCAGTGGGGCCACGACTTCCGTGCCGAGTACCTCGGCCTCGGCCAGCTCGCCGATCGCTACCCCGGCGTGCCTCGGATGGCGCTGACCGCGACTGCCGACGCGATCACGCGCGAAGACATCGTGCAGCGGCTGGCGCTCACGCGCGCCCGGTCGTTCGTCGCCAGCTTCGATCGTCCGAACATCCGCTACACCATCGTCGAGAAGGACGACCCGCGCCGCCAGCTGCTGCGCTTCGTGCGCGACGAGCATGAGGGCGAGGCCGGCATCGTCTATTGCGGCACACGCAAGAAGGTCGAGGAGACGGCCACGTGGCTCAACGACGAGGGCGTCGCCGCCCTGCCGTACCACGCCGGGCTCGATGCCGCGGACCGCCAGCGTCACCAGGATCGCTTCCTGCGCGAGGATGGCATCGTGATGGTGGCCACGATCGCCTTCGGCATGGGCATCGACAAGCCCGATGTGCGCTTCGTCGCGCACCTGGACCTGCCGAAGAACATCGAGGCGTACTACCAGGAAACCGGTCGCGCCGGCCGTGACGGCGAAGCCGCCGAAGCCTGGATGGCCTATGGCCTGCAGGATGTGGTCAACCAGCGTCGCATGATCGACGACAGCGTCGCGCCGGACGAATTCAAGCGCGTGCAGCGCGGCAAGCTCGATGCATTGCTGGCGCTGTGCGAAGCGCACGACTGCCGGCGCGCTCGGCTGCTGGCCTACTTCGGCGAAACCTACGATCAGCCTGCGGCGCCCCGCGCCGAGCCGCCCCAAGCCGGGCACGCCCCCTCGGGGGGCGGCGCCGCGGCGAAGCCGCAAGCTTGGGGTTGCAACAACTGCGACAACTGCGTGGCGCCGCCCGACACGTGGGACGGCA
>JAOUIM010000093.1 GCA_029884035.1 Aquincola sp.
GTGCTGAAAATGCTATCGGTGGCGCAGCGTCGTGAGCGCGTTGGCGGGCACCAATGACGGGGGGACGATCCCTCGGTTGAGGGAGTTCCACGCACGCCCCGACTGGTAATCCTGCACGGCCGGCCGCGCGGCTCGCCGCAGGAGACCCCAGCAGCCACCGCGGCCGGGGGTCGCGGGCGCTGCGCTCAACGGCGCCAGTACCGCCCGTGGCCGAAATGGCCGTGGCTCACGCCGTGGCTGCCGCGGGCGCGAGGTGCGCGGCCAGCACCCGCGCCACATGCCAGGCGTCGCGCTGCGCGCCGTCGGCGATCTGATGGCGGCAGCTGGTGCCGTCGGCCACGATCAACGCGTCGGGCCGCGCGCGCACCGCGGGCAGCAGGTTCAGTTCGGCCATCTGCATCGACACCGCGTGGTGCTTTGCCTCGTAGCCAAAGGCGCCGGCCATGCCGCAGCACGAGCTTTCGATCACGCCGACGTCGGCACCGGGGATCAGGCGCAGCACCTCGAGCACCGGCGGCATCGCGCCAAAGGCCTTCTGGTGGCAGTGGCCGTGCACCAGCATCGGCTGGGTGGCGGCGCGCAGGCGCAGCGCCAGCTGCCCCGCGCGCTGCTCGCGCGCGACGAACTCCTCGAACAGCAGCGCCTGCGCGGCCAGCCGATGCGCGGGTTCGCCCAGGCCCATCACCAGCATCTCGTCGCGCAGCGTGAGCAGGCACGACGGTTCGAGCCCGACGATGGCGATGCCGGCATCGACGAAGGGCGTGAAGGCATCGATCAGTTCGCGCGCGCGCGCCTTGGCTTCGGCGGCCAGCCCGGCGGCCAGCAGAGTGCGGCCGCAGCACAGCGCGGCACCGTCGGTGCGCGTGGCCACGTGCACCGCGTAGCCCGCCGCCCGCAGCACGCGCACCGCGTCGCGCGCGTTTTCGGTCTCGAAGCAGCCGTTGAAGGTGTCGACGAACAGCACCACGCCTTTGCCGTCGCGTGCGGCAGCGTCGAGCACCTGCGCGCGCGTGGCCAGGCCCAGGCCGGGCGCCACCGCGGCAAAGCTGTCGCTGCGCCAGCGCGGTAGCGAGCGCCGCGCCGACAGGCCGAGCCACCGCTCGGTGAGCGCCTTGGCGCCGGGCACGTGGTCGCGCAGGTTGAACAGCCGCGGCAGCCGGCGCGCCCACGGCGCCATGTCGGGCAGGCGCGCGAGCAGCCGGTCGGCCACGGTGAGGCCGCGTTCGGCGGCGCGCTGCGCGGTGAATTCGAGCTTCATCTTGGCCATGTCCACGCCGGTCGGGCAGTCGCGCCGGCAGCCCTTGCAGCCCACGCACAGCTCCAGCGCCTCGGCCACTGCGTCCGACGTGAAGCCGCCTTCGAGCTGGCCCGACAGCGCCAGCCGCAGCGTGTTGGCGCGCCCGCGCGTCAGGTGCACCTCGTCGCGCGTGACGCGGTAGCTCGGGCACATGGTGCCGGCGTCGAACTTGCGGCAGTGGCCGTTGTTGTTGCACATCTCCACCGCCTTGGCCAGGCCGCTGGTGGGATCGCCACCGGTGCCGGGCGCGGTGGTCTGTTCGGTGGTCGGATTGTTCTGCACGTCCCAGGCCGACCAGTCAAACACGGGCGTCAGCGCGATCGTGCGGTAGCCGCCCGAATAGCGGAACAGCGACGCGTCGTCCATCTTCGGCGGGTCGATGATCTTGCCCGGGTTGAGCAGGTGGCCAGGGTCCAGGTGCCGCTTGATCGCGCGCAGCGCGTCGTTGAGCGCCGGGCCGAACTGCCACTCGATCCACTCGCCGCGGCACAGGCCGTCGCCGTGCTCGCCGCTGTAGGCGCCCTTGAACTTGCGTACCAATGCCGCCGCCTCTTCGGCAATCGCGCGCATCTTCTTCGCGCCGTCGCGCCGCATGTCGAGGATCGGCCGCACGTGCAGCGTGCCAACCGAGGCATGTGCATACCAGGTGCCGCGCGTGCCGTGGCGCGCGAACACCTCGGTCAGCGCGTCGGTGTATTCGGCCAGGTGCACGAGCGGCACCGCGCAGTCTTCGATGAAGCTCACCGGCTTGCCGTCGCCCTTGAGGCTCATCATGATGTTCAGGCCGGCCTTGCGCACCTCCCACAGCGCCTTCTGCGGCGCCTCGTCGGGCATCTCGACCACGCTGCCGGGCGCGCCCAGGTCGGCCATCAGCTCGACGAGCTGCCGCAGCTGTCCGAGCAATGCGGCGCGGTCGTCACCGCTGAACTCGACGAGCAGGATCGCTTCGGGCGTGCCGCCCGTGTGGCCGGTGAGTGCGGTTTCGATCACGGGGCGGAACGCCGGGTTGGCGCGCGCCAGGTCGATCATCGTGCGGTCCACCAGCTCGACCGCGCTGGGCCCCAGCGTGACGAGGTGCTGCGCCGAATCCATCGCGGCATGGAAGCTCGCGAAGTTCACGACGCCCAGCACCTTGTGGCGCGGCAGCGGCGCGAGCTGCACGCGCAGTCGGCGCGTGACGGCCAGCGTGCCCTCGCTGCCAACCAGCAGGTGCGCCAGGTTCACGCTGCCGTTGGCGGTGTAGGGGCGCTCGCTTTGCGGATGGAAGATGTCGAGGTTGTAGCCGGCCACGCGCCGCATCACCTTGGGCCAGCGCGCCTCGATCTCGCCGTGGTGGCGCAGCGCCAGGCCGCGCACGAAAACGGCGATCGCGCGCTCGCGGCCCACCAGGCCCGCGACCGGGCCGAACGACACCGGCTGCCCGTCGGCCAGCCAGGCGTCGATGCCCAGCACGTTGTGCACCATGTTGCCGTAGGCGATGCTGCGCGAGCCGCACGAGTTGTTGCCCGCCATGCCGCCGAGCGTGGCCTGCGCGCTGGTCGATACGTCGACCGGAAACCACAGGCCGTGCGGCTTGAGCACGGCGTTCAGGTGGTCGAGCACGAGGCCGGGCTCGACCGTGGCGGTGCGCGCCTCGACGTCGATATCGATCACACGCCGCAGGTGCTTGCTGCCGTCGATCACGAGCGCCGCGCCGGTGGTCTGGCCGCATTGCGAGGTGCCGCCGCCGCGCGGCAGCAGCGGCGCGCCGAGCTCGCGGGCGATGGCGATCGCCGCGGCCACGTCGTCGTCGCTGGTGGGCACGAACGCGCCGAGCGGCTGGATCTGGTAGATCGACGCGTCGGTGGCGTAGCGGCCGCACGAGGCGGCGTCGAACAGCACCTCGCCGCGCGTGTGCTCGCGCAGCCGTCGCGCGAGTTCGGCGCGGTCGGCCGCCGCGGCGCGCGCGAGCGGGGCGACCTGCTCGGGTGCGTTCACGCGCTGGCCTTGCGCGCCGCAGGGAGCACGCCGCCTTGCATCTGCTCGAGCACGGCGTCGCGCTTGTGCTCCAGGTGTTGCACCATCAGCGCACGCAGGCCGGGCGCATCGCGCAGGGCGAGCAGGCGCAGCATTTCCTCGTGTTCCTCCACCGCGTGCTGCCACTTGCGCTCGTTGAAGTTCGAGCGGAAGCGCAGCGCCTGCAGGCGGGCGTTGACGTTGCGGTAGGTCTGCGCGAGCACCGGGTTGCGCGCGGCGGCATTGATGCGCTCGTGGATCTGCGCGTTCAGGCGGTAGTAGGTGGGCAGGTCGCGCCGCGTGTAGGCGGCCAGCATCTCGTAGTGCAGCGCGCGCAGCTCGGCCAGTTGCGCCGCGTCGATGCGCTGCGCCGCGAGTTCGCCCGACTGGCCCTCGAGCCCGGCGATGACTTCGAAGGTGTCGGCCACGTCCTGCGCCGACAGCTGCGCGACCACCGCGCCGCGGTTGGGCAGCAGCTCGACCAGGCCTTCGGCGGCGAGCATCTTGATCGCTTCGCGCAGCGGTGTGCGCGAGACCTGCAGCGACTCGCTCAGCTCGCGCTCGTTGAGCTTGGCGCCGGGCGCCATGTGACCTTCGACGATGCGCTGGCGCAGCCGCACCACCACCGTCTGGTGCAGCCCCTGGCGCGGCAGCGGGATGACCTCGACCATCGGGTTTGCGCTCATTTGCATGCAAAAAAAGCGGGGTCCGCTCCGGGTCAATCCTAGCGCAGATCGGTTGGGCGGCCGCGGTTTGTATGCAAAACTCGGAGCCAAGGAGTTCGCGATGCTCAACCTCGACCAGCACCCGAGCGGGCGCCACTTTCTGCAGATCCCGGGGCCCAGCCCCGTGCCCGACCGCATCCTGCGCGCGATCAGCCTGCCGACGATCGACCACCGCGGGCCCGAGTTCGCGCGCCTGGGGCTCGAGGTGATCGACGGCCTGAAGCAGGTGTTCGGCACCCGCCATCCGGTGGCGATCTATCCGGCCTCGGGCACGGGAGCGTGGGAGGCCGCGCTGGTCAATGTGCTGAGCCCCGGCGACGCGGTGCTGATGGTCGAGACCGGCCACTTCGCCACGCTGTGGCAGAAGATGGCGCAGCGGCTGGGCGCCAAGCCCGAATTCCTGTCGCTGCCCGGCACCTGCGCCGAAACCGGCCTGCCGCTCGCCTGGCGCCACGGCGTGCGCGCCGACCTCGTGGCCGAGCGGCTGCGCGCCGATGCCGGCCACCAGATCCGCGCCGTGTGCGTGGTGCACAACGAAACGTCGACCGGCGCGACCAGCGACATCGCCGCGGTGCGGCGCGCGATCGACGATGCGCGCCACCCGGCGCTGCTGATGGTCGACAGCATCTCGGGGCTGGCCAGCGCCGACTACCGGCACGACGAGTGGGGCGTTGACGTCACCGTCGGCGGCTCGCAGAAGGGGCTGATGATGCCGCCGGGCATCAGCTTCAACGCGCTGTCGCCCAAGGCGCTGGCGGCGTCGAAGACGGCGCAGCTGCCGCGCTCGTTCTGGGGCTGGGACGAGATCGTCGAGATGAACAAGACGGGCTACTGGCCCTACACGCCGAGCACCAACCTGCTGTACGGACTGCACGAATCGATCGACATGCTGCTCGGCCAGGGCCTGCCATCGGTGCTGGCGCGCCACCAGCGCTGGGCCGAAGGTGTGCGCGGCGCGGTGCGCGCGTGGGGCCTGCCGATCCAGTGCGCCGACCCGGCGGTGTACTCGCCGGTGCTCACGGGCGTGGTCACGCCGGCGGGTGTCGATGCCGACGCGCTGCGGCGCGTGATCCACGAGCGCTTCGACCTGTCGCTGGGCACCGGGCTGGGCAAGATCCGCGGCCGCATGTTCCGCATCGGCCATCTCGGCGACTGCAACGACCTGACGCTGATGGCCACGCTGGCCGGCGTCGAGATGGGCTTCAAGCTTGCCGGCGTGAAGACCGCCGGCAGCGGCGTCGCGGCCGCGATGGAGTATTTCGCATCGCATCCGGCGCCGCAGGTGCTGGCGTCCGCCGCCTGAACCGACATCCACCACCCGCACCCAGGAGACACCCCATGACCCACCGCCGCATCGTTCTGGCCGCCATGCTCGCGACGACTTTCGCTGTTCCCGCGATGGCGCAGATGGAGTTGAAGCTCGGCCACGTGGGCGGGCCGGGCTCGCTGTTCGAGCTGTCGGCCAACGAGTTCGCGCGCCGCGCCAACGAGAAGCTCGGCAGCAAGGCCAAGGTGGTGGTGTTCGGCTCGAGCCAGCTCGGCGGCGACACCGAGCTGATGCAGAAGCTGCGCCTGGGCACGGTGGAGTTCGCGATCCCGTCGACGGTGATGTCGTCGGCGGTCGATGCGTTCGGCATGTTCGAGATGCCGTACCTGGTGAAGAGCCGCGAGCACATGAAGAAGATCGAGGCGGCGGTGGTGTGGCCATCGCTCGCACCGATGGCCGAGGCCAAGGGCTACAAGCTGCTGGCGGTGTGGGAGAACGGGTTTCGCAACATCACCACCAATACCAAGCCGATCGTCAAGCCGTCCGACCTGGCCGGCATGAAGCTGCGTGTGCCGCAGGGCAAGTGGCGGGTGAAGATGTTCCAGGCCTACGGTGCGAACCCGAGCCCGATGGCGCTGTCGGAGGTGTTCGTCGCGCTGCAGACCGGCGTGATGGACGGCCAGGAGAACCCGCTGACGCAGATCTACTCGAGCAAGTTCCAGGAGGTGCAGAAGTACCTGTCGATGACCGGTCATGTGTACACGCCCGCCTTCCTGGCCACGGGCAAGGCCAAGTTCGCATCGCTGCCGCCCGACGTGCAGGCGGCGCTGAGCGCGGCGGCGCAGGAGACGCAGGCCTACGTGTACCAGCAGGCCGCCAGGCTCGACAACGAGCTGCTCGACAAGATCAAGGCCGCGGGCGTGAAGGTCAACGAGGCCGACAAGGACGCGTTCGTCGCCGCGAGCAAGGGCGTGTACGAGGAGTTCGGCAAGGAAGTGCCCGACGGCGCCAAGCTGGTCGACAAGGCGATCGAGCTCGGCAAGGGCATGTGAGCCGCGTGTTCGCCTCCGCACGGGCGGCGTTCGAGCGCGCGCTGACCGCGTTCGTGATCCTGCTGCTGGCGAGCCTGGCGGTGCTGATCCTCGCCGGCGTGGCGTTTCGCAAGCTCGGCGTGTCGCTGGTCTGGTACGACGAGGGCGCCTCGATCATGCTGGCGTGGCTGACCTATTACGGCGCGGCGCTCGCGGCGCTCAAGCGCGCGCACATCGGCTTTCCGGGGCTGGTCAATTCGCTGTCACCGCGCTTGCGCGTGCCGGCGGTGTGGTTCGGCGAGGTCTGCGTGATCGTCTTCTTCGCGCTGCTCACCGGGTTCGGCGTGCGCGTGCTGCAGATCCTCGGCGGCGACACGATGGTCAGCCTGCCGAGCGTGCCGACGCGCTTCACGCAATCGGTGATCCCGATCGGTGGTGCGCTGTTCATCGTGGCGCAACTGCTCAGCCTGCCCGAGGTGCTGCGCCAGGCGCGCGGCGCCGGCTTGGTCGACCACGAGCAGAAGCCGGTGCACGAGGTGTTGAAATGATTGCCAGGCTCGCAGCAAGATGATCGTCGCGCTGATGTTCGTGGCGATGGTCGGGCTGATCCTGCTGAACGTGCCGATCGCCATCGCGCTGGGTCTGGTCGCGATGGGCGCGATGGTGGCCTCGGGCGGCGTCGATGCGCTGCTGAACGCGGCGATCGTGATGTTCAACGGCGCGACGAGCTTTCCGCTGCTGGCGATCCCGCTGTTCATCCTGGCCGGCGCGATCATGAATTCGTCGAGCCTGTCGCGGCGGCTGATCGCGCTGGCGTCGGCGCTGTTCGGCTTCGTTCGCGGCGGGCTGGCGATGATCACGATCGGCACCTCGATGTTCTTCGCCGAGATCTCGGGTTCGGCGGTGGCCGACGTGGCGGCGATGGGCTCGATCCTGATCCCCGCGATGGAGAAGCGCGGCTACCCGAAGGAGTTCGCCGCGGCGGTGATGTCGTCGTCGGCCACGCTGGCGGTGATCATCCCGCCGTCGATCCCGATGATCCTGTACGCGGTGATGGCCGACACCTCGGTGGTGCAGATTTTCGTCGCGGGCATCGTGCCCGGCGTGGTGGCCGGGCTCGGGATGATGGCGTTGTCGTACTGGTACGCGCGCCGCTACAACTACCCGGTCGAGGAAGTGTTCCAGTGGAAGCGCGTCAGGCAGACGTTCAGGGAGGCCGCCTGGGCGCTGCTGCTGCCGCTGATCATCCTGGGCGGCATCTTCGGCGGCGTGGTCACCGCCACCGAGGGCGCGGCGCTCGCGGTGCTGGCGGCACTGTTCATCGGCGGCGTGATCTATCGCGAGCTGGACTTGAAGCACCTGTACGCCGCGATGGTCGAGGGCGCGACGCAGACCGCCACCGTGATGCTCCTGGTGGCCGCGTCAGCGCTGCTCGGCGTGTACCTGACCGAGCAGCAGATTCCGCAGCAGCTCGCGACCTGGCTGTCGTCGATCACGCAGAACCGTTATGCGGTGCTCGGCCTGCTCAACCTGTTCTTCCTCGTGATCGGATTGTTCCTGCACTCCGCGGCGGCGATCATCCTGGTGGTGCCGATCGTGATGCCGCTGGTCAAGCTCACGGGCATCGACCCGGTGCACTTCGGCCTGGTGGTCACGCTGAACCTGGGCATCGGCCAGCAGACGCCGCCGGTGGCCAGCGTGCTGATGGCCTCGTGCGCGATCGCCAAGGCCGACATGTGGAAGGTCACGCGCGTGAACCTGCCGTTCATCGGCGTGCTGGTGGCCACGCTGCTGCTGGTGACCTACGTGCCGGCGGTGCCGATGGCGTTGGTGGACTTCTTCTACCGCTGAAGCGCGCCGACAGCGTCGACCGGCCCTAGTTCGCCAGCAGCGTCGCGGCCACGCCGTCGGTGATCGCCTGGTCTTCGGCGGAAGTCAGGCCGCTGACGCCGATGGCGCCGAGCAGCTTCCCGGCGGCATTCTTCAGCGGCGAGCCGCCGGGCAGCGCGGTCAGCGCCGGGTCGCAGAAGTAGCCGACCTCGATCTTCTCGCGGTGCAGCCGCTCGAGCAGCGCGGCGGTGGTGGTGCCCATGCGCGCGGCCGAGTAGGCCTTGCCCTGCGCAATCGCGACGCCACGCACCGGGGCGCCGGGCACACGCGCGAATGCCAGCAGCAACCCGCGCTCGTCGCAGACGGCCACGCAGATCGGGCGGCCATGGTCCTGCATGGCCTTGGTCATGGCAAGGTGGGCGAGCGCCTGGGCGTGCTCGAGGCTGAGATCCTGCACGGCAATGCTCCTTTCGACGAAACCCGCATCATGCCGTGCTGCGCGCGGCATGCGGTTCAGGCCGGCGGCACGCTCACCATCCAGCCGACGCCGAAGCGGTCGGCCACCATGCCGAACTTGGGCGACCAGAATGTCTTGGCCAGCGGCATCTGCACCGTGCCGCCGTCGGCGAGTGCGCTGAACATGCGCTCGGCCTCGGCCTCGTTCGCCGCATCGAGCGACAGCGAGAAGCCCCTGAACTCGGGCTGGCCGTTGCAGCGGCCGTCGCTGACCATCAGGACGCTGCTGCCCACGCGCAGGTTGGCATGCATGACCTTGTCGTCCGTGCCCGGTGGCAGCATGCCCGGCGGCGGCTTCTCCGGGGCGTCCTTGTTGCGCATCAGCATCTGCACTTCGGCGCCGAGCGCCTTGCGGTAGAACTCGATCGCTTCTTCGCAGCGACCGTTGAAGAAGAGATAGGCCTCGATGCGCATGGCGGCTTCCGGCAAGTGTCCCAGGGGAGCCGCACTGTAGGCCGCATGGCACGCAGCTACCATCCCCAAACCATGACATTTCTGCCCCGCATTCCCGGCCGCCGCTTCCTGCACTCGCCCGGACCCACGCATGTGCCCGACGAGGTGGTGCACGCGATGTCGCGCCAGCCCACCGATCTGGCCGATCCGCGCGTGGCGCAGCTCATCGCGGCGTGCGAGCAGGGCATCAAGCGGCTGCTGCGCACCGACCGTGCGGAGGTGCTGTTCTACGCGGCCAACGGCCACGGCGGCTGGGAGGCGGTGATCGCCAACCTGGTGGGGCCGGGCACGCAGATCCTCGTGCCGGGCACCGGGCACTTCTCCGACGGTTGGGCCGAGCAGGTGCGGGCCTTTGGCGGCGTGGCGGTGCGCACGCCATACGTGGAGGGCCATCCGATCGATGCCGCGGCGGTCGAGGCGGTGCTGCGCGCCGATACGCAGCACCAGATCAGCGCGGTGTTCGTGGTGCATACCGACACCGCCAGCGGCACCACGAGCGACCTGGCCGCGATCCGCCGCGCGATCGACGCGGCGCGCCACCCGGCGCTGTACGTGGTCGACGTGGTGGCGTCGCTGGCGGCCGCACCGTTCGAGATGGATGCGCTGGGCGTCAACGTGGTGATGGGTGCGTCGCAGAAGGGGCTGATGGTGCAGCCGGGTCTGGCCTTCGTCGCGGCCGACGCGCGCGCGATGGCCGCAGCGGAACGCATCACCACGCCGCGCTTCTACTGGGACTGGCAGCGCCGCGTGAGCGACCTGCCGTACCGCAAGTTCTGCGGCACGCTGCCGATGGCGCACCTGGCCGGGCTCGAGGCCGCACTCGGCCTGATCGAGCGCGAGGGGCTGGCGAACGTGCATGCGCGCCACGCCCGGCTGGCGCGCGCGGTGCACGCCGCCGTGCAGGCCTGGGCCGAGGCCGGCACGCTGCGCGTGTTCACGCGCGAAGCGGCGGCGCGCTCGGTGTCGGTGACCGCGGTGGAGGTCTCGCAGGGCATCGACCCCGAGGCGCTACGCACCGTGGCGCGCGAGCGCTTCCAGGTCGCGATCGCCGGTGGCCTGGGGCCGCTGGGCGGGCGCGTCTTCCGCATCGGCCATCTCGGCGACATGAACGAGGCCATGATCCTCGGCGCGCTGGCCGGCGTGCAGGCGGCGCTGCAGGTGCAGGGCATCGCGCACGGCGCCGGCGGCGTCGACGCGGCGATCGCGTCGCTGGCGGGCGCTGCGCGCTAGGGCTCGAACACCTCGCCGTACGACACGTAGGCGGTGAGCAACATCAGCGGCAACAGCACGACCCAGCCGATGTGATAGGGCAGCGAGGCCACCGCGGCCAGCAGCAACTGGACCACGCCGAACAGCAGGAACGTGAGCCCGTTGTTGAGCACGGCACGCAGGCTCGCGCGCACGGCCTTCAGCGGCGAGGCACCGTGCAGCACGACGAGGGCGGGCGAGAACCACAGCG
Organism: Aquincola sp.; assembly: GCA_029884035.1. Lineage (GTDB taxonomy): Bacteria > Pseudomonadota > Gammaproteobacteria > Burkholderiales > Burkholderiaceae_C > CADEEN01. Next base: position 10,574 of record JAOUIM010000093.1, read on the forward strand.
CCGCGGTGACCAGCAGGCTGAACGTCAGCATCAACAGCAGCGCCAGCATGCCGTGGTTGAGCGCCACCAGTGCCGCCGCATCGGCGGGTGCGTCGATCGCCACCGCGCCCTTGAACGCGCCGAGCCCCAGCGCGTGGCCCATGAGGGCCATCAGCAGCGTGGCGCCGGCCAGCCACGCGCCCAGCGTCAGCAGTGGCC
>JAOUIM010000094.1 GCA_029884035.1 Aquincola sp.
CCGTAAAGCGGATGTCTACGATGTTCTCGTCGCGCGTCAGCATCGAGGAATCGCGTAGTCCAGTTGCGGGCACGGGCGTGTTGCGTCCCATCTCCGCAGAGCGCAACTGCGTCACCGGCACCGTCTCGTGCGCCTGGAAGGGGTAAGGGAAACGCCACTGGATGCCGGCGTCCACCGTGTAGGCGTAGCGCCCGAAGGACGTGACCACCGCCTGCTGACCTTCCTGCACGATGAACACGCCGCTGCCGAGCCACACGAGGGCGACCACGCCGCCGATCAGGAACAGGCCCAGCCCCGCACTCTTCATGTCGGGCTGGAAGCCACCCCCGTCGCCGCCGCCCCCGCCCAGTCGCGGCGGCCTCGATCCGCCCTTGCCGCCGAACAAGCCTGACAGCTTGCGATTGAAGTCGCGCCACAACTCGTCGAGATCCGGCGGGCCGTCGCCGCGCTGATTGAACAGGGGCAGCAGGCGGCCGAACAACGCACGTGCCGCGCTCGCCAGCACGTTGGGGCGACGTGCGGGCGGCGGCAAGCCGCCATGGACTTTCGAAGGGGTCATGCGTGAGTGGTCCCGAGGGGGGTTGAGGCCGGCGCGGCGTCCGGTCGTTCAGAAGAAAGTGTAGGCAATCCGCTGCCGTTCAAGGCGCCTGCGGCGTGGCGGGCGATCAGGCCACGCAGGTTCGGCAGTCCCTCGCCCGATCGTGCACTGACGTGCACACGCGGCGTGGCCACGCCCGGATTGCGCTCGATCGCATCGACCAGCGAGCGCGGCCGCACCGATGTCTCGAGGCAGTCGAGCTTGTTGAACACGAGAATCTGCGGAATCTTGTCGGCACCGATCTCCTCGAGCACGCGCTCGACCTCGACGATCTGCTCCGCGGCGAGCGAGCTCGACGCGTCGACCACATGCAGCAACAGGTCCGCTTGCGCGGCCTCGGTCAGCGTGGCTCGAAAGGCCTCGACCAGCTTGTGCGGCAGGTCGCGGATGAAGCCCACGGTGTCCGACAGCGCCACCGCGCGGCCTGCCTCTTCGAGCCACATCTGGCGCGTCGTCGTATCCAGTGTGGCGAAAAGCTGATCTGCCGCATAGGTGCGCGATTTGGTCAGGGCATTGAACAGCGTCGACTTTCCGGCGTTGGTGTATCCGACCAGCGACACCCGAAAGGTGCCGCTCCTCTCGCGCGCGCGGCGCTGCGTCTGGTGTTGCCGCTTGACCTTCTCGAGCCGCGCCTTCACCGATTTGATGCGCTCGCCGATCATGCGCCGGTCCAACTCGATCTGCGTCTCGCCCGGCCCACCTCGCAAGCCGATGCCGCCGGTCTGCCGCTCCAGGTGAGTCCAGCGCCGCACGAGCCGCGTGGCCTGGTACTGCAGGCGCGCCAGTTCGACCTGCAGCTTGCCCTCGTGGCTCTGGGCTCGCGCGGCAAAGATGTCGAGGATCAGCGCGGTGCGGTCGGCCACTGGAACGCCCAGATGCTGCTCGAGATTGCGCTGCTGCACCGGCGACAGCGCCTGATCGAAGATGACGCCCCGGGCCTGGTGGGTCTGGACCGCGGCCTTGATCTCGTCGGCCTTGCCTGAGCCGACGAACAGCGCTGCATCGGGCGCCTTGCGGCGCGCCGTGATGCGCGCTACCGGATCGTCTCCGGCCGAGGCCGCGAGCAGGGCGAGTTCGTCGAGCGTCTCGTCGAACGAAGAGCCCGGACCCAGGTCGACGCCGACCAGCACCGTGCGGATCGGCACGGCACCGCCGTCGGTGCGCGAATCGTCGGACGTGGAACGCAAGAGTGCCGGGCGCCGCGTCAGCCGTTGCCCGCAGGCTCGGTCTGTTCACCGGCATGGAAATTGACTGCGCGTCCCGGCACCACCGTGGAGATGGCGTGCTTGTAGACCATCTGCGTCACGGTGTTGCGCAGCAGGACGACGTACTGGTCGAACGACTCGATCTGGCCCTGCAGCTTGATGCCGTTGACCAGGTAGATCGAAACCGGCACATGCTCCTTGCGCAGCAGGTTCAGGAAGGGGTCTTGTAGGAGTTGCCCTTTGTTGCTCACGATATTCGCTCCGTGTTGGTCGTGCGTACGAATCGCACGTTATCACAGGGTTTGCCCTGCCGTCGGCGGCTCCCCCAATGTCTACGAGCCCTTGTCGTCGAAAGGGTTCCGCGAGGTCTTCAACTCGACCCGCAGCGGCGTGCCGACGAGCTTGAAATGGTCCCGGATGCGGCCTTCCAGGAAGCGTTTGTAGCTGTCAGTCACGTGTTCAAGCGAGTTGCCGTGCACCACCACCACTGGCGGGTTCTGCCCGCCCTGGTGCGCGTACCGCAGCTTGGGCCGGAAGGCACCGGCACGCTTGGGCGCCTGGTGCTGCACGGCCTCGTGCACGAGCCGCGTCAGAATTGGCGTCGACAGCTTGGCGGTTGCGGACCTGTGCGCCGCAACGATGGCTTTCCACAGGGGGCCAAGGCCCTGGCGCTTCGTCGCAGAGATCGGCAGCACTTCGGCGAAGCGCAGAAAGGCCAGCCGCAGCGCGATCTGGCGTTCGACCATCTCGCGCTGATAGCGGTCGACCGCATCCCACTTGTTGACAGCCACGACCACGGCGCGGCCGGCGTCGAGGATGTAACCTGCGATGTGCGCGTCCTGATCGGCCACGCCCTGCGTGGCATCGAGCAGCAGCACGACCACATGCGCCTCGGAGATCGCCTGCAGTGTCTTGACGACCGAGAACTTCTCGATCGCCTCGAACACCCGGCCCTTGCGGCGCAGCCCCGCGGTGTCGATCAGGTCGAAACGCTGGCCGCTGCGCTCGAAAGGGACGTGGATCGCGTCTCGCGTCGTGCCCGGCTGGTCGAAGGCCACCAGCCGCTCCTCGCCGAGCCAGGTGTTGATGAGCGTGCTCTTGCCAACGTTGGGGCGCCCGGCAACGGCGAGGCGGATCGGCTTTGCCACGCCGTCCTCGGCCGCATCCGGCTCGGGCTCCGCGATCTCCAGACCATCGAGCACCGCCTCCATCAAGCTGCGGATGCCCTGCCCGTGTGCTGCCGACACTGGATGCGGCTCGCCGATGCCCAGCTCGTGGAACTCGGACAGGGCGGGCGACTCGCTCATGCCCTCGGCCTTGTTCACGGCCAGGAAGACACGCTTGTTGGCGCCGCGCAGGTAGCGTGCGATGTCATGGTCCTGTCCCGATACGCCGGATCGAATGTCGACCACGAACACGACCGCATCGGCCTCGGCCACGGCCTGCTTCGTCTGCCGAGCCATCTCGGCCACCACCCCCGCCGGTTTCTCGGGCTCGAATCCGCCGGTGTCGATGACAATGAACTCGCGACCGCCCAGTCGGCCGTCACCGTAGTGGCGGTCGCGCGTGAGTCCTGGGAAATCGGCAACGATCGCGTCGCGGCTCTGGGTGAGCCGGTTGAACAGCGTCGACTTGCCGACGTTGGGCCGGCCGACGAGGGCGACGACCGGCTTCACGGCCTCAGGCCGTCACCAGGACGGCCTCAGCGGGCAGCGAGCCCTTTGGGCGACAGGAACGCAAAGAGCAGGCCGCCGTCATGTCATTCCGGGCGGAACGCAAACACGCCACCGTTCTTGGTCGCGACCAGCAGCGTGTTGCCCGAGACCACGGGCGCACCGATCACCGGCGAGCCGTCGGTCGGCAGGCGCAGCAGTGTCTTGCCGTTTGTGCGATCGAGGAAGTGCACCTGGCCCTCGAAGTCGCCGACGACGACCGTGCGCCCCACCACCATCATCCCCGACAGTCCACGGTGAAGCAGGTGTTCGGTCGTCCACGCCAGATCGCCGGTCAGTGTGCGCCAGGCGCTGATGCGCCCGCTCGGGTCGGCCGCCGCCACGAGGTCGGCGTCGCCGCCCAGCGCCTGGGCACCGCCCGCATTCTTGGTCCACAGCAGCGTGCCACGCTGCGCATCGGCACAGCCCACGGCCGACTGGAAGGCGCGAGCGCAGACGGTATCGCCTGCACGGGTCGCAGGCCCAACCAGATCGGCCACGCGTTCGACTTCGTTCGTGCCGCGGGGGTTGGCCAACGCGACCTCCCAGCGCACCGTGCCGCGCAAGGGGTCTACCCCGGTGAGGCGCTGTCCCTGACCGACCAGCAGGGTGTCCTTGAACGCTGCGAGCACGCCCGGCTGCGACAGCGTCAGTGGCTCGCCTGCGCGCTGGAGCACCCAGAGATATCGACCGTCGATCGCATCGTAGGCGTGCACCGCACGATCCACGCCCATGACGAACACGCGCTCACCCGCCACCAGCGGCGCGGTCGAAACGAGCGAGCCCAGTCGCTTACGCCAGGTGACCGTACCCTTGTCCATCACGACGAGCTCGTTGTCGCGCGTCACGACGGCTGCATAGCGGCCATCGCTGCCGACGCCTGCGGTCAGGCGCTCGCCCGCACTGCCGCGCCACAGTTCGCGTCCATCGGTGCTGTTGAGCGCGATGACCGAGCCATCGCCGCCAGCGACGATGAACTGGCCATCACGCACGGCAGGCATGAGCACGAACGGCAGGCCCCCGTCGACGCGCGTGCTCCATACCTGCCGCCCTGCGATCTGGGGCGTGATCGCCTCGAGCGGCGTGGGCTTTGGCTTGTCGCTGCCGCAGCCCGCGACGAGCGCGCCCATCGCGACCAGCAGCCCGACCCCGGCGCGCCGCGCCGACCGTGCGCTCACTTGGCGGCTCCGCCGGATGTCCCGGCTGCACTGGCGCCCGCCTCGGGGGCGGCACCCAGCGCCGTCAGCTTCGCGTCGACCAGCCTGCGGTACTCGAGCTTGCTGTCCATCGCGTCCCAAGCCTTCTTGTATGCCGCCACGGCGTCCGCCGCCTTGCCCTGCGCGGCAAGCACGTCACCGCGGCGGTCGGCGATCAGGGCGTCGAACTCGCGAGCCTTGCCCTGCTGTGCCGAATCGAGTTGCTTGAGCGCCTCGTCGTACTGTTTCTTGTCGATGAGCAACCCGGCTGCCCTCAGGTGCGCGATCGTGCGGTACTCGTCTTCACTGGCGTCTTCTGCCGCCCAGGCCAGGACCGCGAGCGCCGCATCGGATTGACCCTTCTCGGCCTGGACGCGGGCGGCGAGCAAGGCCCCCTGCTGCGCCTGAAGCGTGCGCGGAAATCGCTCCTTCAGGTCCGCAAAGGCACGCGCAACGCGCTCGGTGTCACCCGCCTGGGCGACACGATCGAGCTCGTCGTAGAGCGCGCCGGCCTTCACCGACTGTTCGCGCTGCCACCAGTTCCAGCCGTTCCAGGCGGCGAATCCCGCCAGCGCCAGCGTCAAGGTCCAGGTGATGAGATTGCCGTACTGGTTCCAGAACGCCTTGAGTTGGTCGATCTGTTCCTGCTCTTGCAGGTCGAGGGGCGTGGCCATGGGTCGGGTGCTTGTGGGAGGGCGCGATTATGGCGTGCGCAACTCGTGCGCCCAGCCGCGAGGGTCGGCCATCGGCCGGGTGTACTGCGCGGCGGCGGCATCGCGCAGGGGTTTGACGGTCACGACACCGCAGGCCAGCTCGTCCGGGCCGAACACGAGCGCGAATGCGGCGCCGCTGGCGTCGGCCCGCTTGAACTGCGATTTCATGCTGCCTTGGCCGTCCTTGCCGGCCGCGTGCATCACCACGGTCACACCGGCGCTGCGCAGCGCGTCGAGCACCGGCATCACACGCGGCAGAACGGCCGCGTCGGGAACGATCGCGTACGCCGCTGCCGGTGGCTGCGTGGCCGCGCGGCCGGCTGCCTCCAGCGTGAGCATGAGGCGCTCCATGCCGAGGCCGAAGCCGATGCCCGGCGCGGGTTTGCCGCCCAGCGTCTCGATCAGCTGATCGTAGCGGCCGCCACCGCACACCGTGCTCTGGGCCCCGAGATGCGGGCTCTTCCACTCGAAGACCGTGAGGTTGTAGTAGTCCATGCCGCGCACCAGTCGAGGATTGACCGTATAGGCCAGTCCGCAAGCGTCCAGGATGCCGCGCAAGGCGCCGAAATGCGCCAGCGACGCCGCACCCAGGAAATCGAGCAGCCTGGGTGCGGTGTCCACCAATGTCGCCATCGCCGCATTCTTCGTGTCGAGGATGCGCAGCGGATTGCTGTGGAGGCGGCGCCGGCTGTCTGCGTCGAGCTGGTCGGCGTGCTCTTCGAAGTGCGCGACCAGCGCGGCACGGTGCGCCCGCCGCTCCTCGGCCTCGCCCAGGCTGTTGAGTTCAAGCACGATGTCGCGCCCTTCAACCAGCCCGAGCTCGCGCCAGAACGCGCGCAGCATGAGGATGACTTCGGCATCGACGTCGGGTCCGGGGTAGCCCAATGCCTCGACATCGAGCTGGTGGAACTGGCGCGAGCGCCCCTTCTGCGGCCGCTCGTGGCGGAACATCGGGCCCATTTGCCAGATGCGCAACGGCCCGTTGTACAGCGCGTTGTGCTCATTGATCGCGCGCACGATGCCGGCGGTCGCTTCCGGTCGCAATGACAAGGCGTCGCCGTTCATCGCATCGACCCAGGAGAACATTTCCTTCTCCACGATGTCGGTCACCTCGCCCAGTCCCCGGACGAACAGGCCCGTGGGCTCGACGATCGGCGTGCGCAAGTTGCGGTAGCCCCAGCGCGTAAGCAGATTCCGCGCGCGGTCTTCGACCCATTCCCAGCGAGCCGCCTCGTCAGGCAGCAAGTCGTTCATGCCCTTTACTGCGAGCGGTGGTGACTTGCCAGTCTTGTCGGCAACGATGCGTTCAGCCATGAGATGTATGGATTCGACGGCCCGCCACGGCAGGCCAGCGGTTCAGTGCGCTGCGACCATGCGGCCGTAGCGGCGCTCGATGTAGTCCTCGACGATGCGATGGAATTCCTGCGCGATGCCATCGCCGCGCAGGGTCATCGCCTTCTTTCCATCGATGAACACCGGCGCTGCCGGTGCCTCGCCCGTGCCGGGCAGACTGATGCCGATGTCGGCATGCTTGCTTTCGCCCGGGCCATTGACGATGCAGCCCATTACGGCGACCTTGAGGCCCTCGACGCCAGGGTACTTTGCCTTCCACACGGGCATCTGTGCGCGCAGAAAGTCGTCGATCTGCTTGGCCAGCTCCTGGAACGTGGTGCTCGTGGTGCGACCGCAGCCCGGGCAAGCCGTTACGCTCGGATTGAACGAACGCAAGCCGAGCGACTGCAGGATCTCGAGCGCCACCACGACCTCCTGGGTGCGAGCCTCACCGGGCTGCGGCGTCAGGCTGACGCGGATCGTGTCACCGATGCCCTCTTGCAGCAGCACCGCGAGCGCGGTGGCCGACGCCACCGTCCCCTTGGTACCCATTCCCGCCTCGGTCAACCCGAGGTGAAGCGCATAGTCGCAGCGCGCGGCCAGCGCACGATAGACCGTGATCAGGTCCTGAACGCCGCTGACCTTGCAACTGATGATGATCTGGTTGGGGTCGAGCCCCAGCTCGCGCGCGTAGCCGGCCGAGTCGAGCGCCGAGGTGACGAGTGCCTGCACCATGACCTGCTTCGCATCCCAAGGCTGGGCGCGCTTCGCGTTGTCGTCCATCAACGCGGCCAGAAGCTCCTGGTCGAGGCTGCCCCAGTTGACGCCGATGCGCACGCACTTGTCATGCTGGGCGGCGGCCTCGACCATCATCGCGAACTGGCGGTCGCGCTTGTCGCCCTTGCCGACGTTTCCCGGGTTGATCCTGTACTTCGACAGTGCGCGCGCCATCGCGGGATAGTCCGACAGCAGGCGGTGTCCGTTGTAGTGGAAGTCGCCCACCAGCGGCACGTCGATGCCCATGCGGTCGAGCTGATCGCGGATATGCGGTACCGCCCCGGCCGCCTCCGGCGTGTTGACGGTGATGCGCACCAGTTCCGAGCCGGCGGTCGCGAGTTCCTTGACCTGGATCGCGGTGGCGATCACGTCGACGGTGTCGGTATTGGTCATCGATTGCACGCGAACCGGTGCATCGCCACCGATCGTGACCACATTGCCGCCCCAGGCGACCCGCGTCTGGCGCGAACGACGCGGCGCAGGGCGAGCCATCACGACCGACGAGAAATCCCTTTGATCCATCGACCGCCCTCAGTTGAGCTGAATGCGCGCCACGTTGCCGAGGGTGTTGGCACTCAGGTCCACGGGTTGGCCACGAAAACTGACCTGCGTGGCCGCGGCGTTGCCGATCGTCACGCGCAGTGGCAGCGCCCCGTCAAGGTCCACGGTTTCACCCGCCTCGACGTGTCTCGAGATCAAGTTCCGCCGCTGCGCATCCTGCACCTCGATCCAACTTTGTGCCGTGGCGCGCAGACGCAGCACGCCGTTGGAGTGACCCGGACTCGCTGCCGATGCGGCGGCATCCTGCGCGACCACCGGCTGTGACGCTGCGGCTTCCACCGCAGGCGCTGAACCGGCTGGTGCAGCCACCGCGCTCATCGGCACTTCCGTCACAGCCACGCCTGCAGCCGAAGCCGATGCGGGCGCGCCCGCCGTCACGGCGGTGGGGCGCGCCCGCCCCGACAAGATCGAACGCCACGAGTCGGGCAGAAAGACGAGACCGACCGCCGCCGCGAGCACGAGCAAGGTGCCCCAGACGACCGGCCTGCGAATCCAGCTCCAGTCGGCCCCATCGTCGCGCCCGCTGCTCTCCCGGAACGGCGCGTTGATGCCCGCGCCCACCCGCGCAAGCCTCGGCGTGTCGACCGACTGCGGAAGCCGGTCGAGCACCGGCTGCGCGTCGATCTTCAATGCGCGGCACACGGCCTGTGCGAGTGCGCGCGCAAAGGTCAGGTCCGGCAGCTCGTCGTGACGGTCGCCCTCGAGCGCTTCGAGCTTGCGCTGCGGCACCTTGATCGCCGCGGCCAGTGCGGCGATGTGCATCCCGCGCTGCTCGCGTGCAGCTCGCAGCATCGATCCGGCGGTGACGCCCAGACCTTCGGTGCCAATCGCTGGCCCTCCCGCGGCCCCGCCATGCTCACTCATCGATGCGCCCCCGGTCGTAGGCTAGGGCCTCGGGCGATTGCGGGAAGCGGCTGCGCAACTGGCGCGCGAAGTCTTCGACGCCGGCACGGTTGCCGATGCGGTGCTCGATGCGCAGTGCCAGCCAGAGCGTCTGCGCATTGGACAGATCTTCGCGGGAGTTGACACGACGGATGTAGAAGCGCGCGCGCTCGTATTCGGCGCGCCGGTACAGCACCTCCGACAGGTTCAGTGCCGTGGTGGGATTTGCTGGGTCGAGCTCGTAGGCCCGCGACAGCTTGCGCTCCGCGTCGGGCAACTTGTTCGCTCGGGCAAGGCACACGCCTTGCGCCATCAGTGATCGACCCACGTCACGGTACTGGGGCTGCGCGATCGCCTGCTCGAAGAGTTCATCGGCCTCGGCGAAGCGGTTGCGCTGGCAGAGAAACCAGGCGCGGTTGTGCATCGTGTCGGCATCGCGGGGATTGAGCGCCAGCGCCCGCTGGAAACTCTCGTCGGCAAGGCGCTCCTCGCCCATTGCGGCATAGATGAGGCCGCGCATGTTGTGCGCCGCCACCAGGTCGGGCCGCACCACAAGCGCCTGCTTGATCTCGTCGAGCGCTGTCTCGTACTGGCCTCGGCTGAAGTACAGACTCGCCAGTTCGAGACGAGGTGCCGCTCGGCGATCCGCGTCGGTCTGGTCGGACGCGGTGCGCAGCTCGGCAGCCGGCACACCCTGCACGGTGCCCTGCTGCGCGCACGCGGCGATCAGAACGGCCAGGATCGGGAGGACGAGGCGACGCATGGTTCAGGCCTGTGCGGAGGGCGACGCCGCCTTGACCGGGATACGACGCAGGCGCTCGTGCACGCGAGTGCGGTCCTGCACTTCGCCGGCGAGCTGGCCGCAGGCAGCGTCGATGTCGTCGCCGCGTGTCTTGCGCACGGTGGTCACGATGTCTGCATCCTGCAGACGCCGCGCGAACGCCGCAATACGCTCGCGCGGGGTGCGAGCGAGCCCCGAGGCCGGAAATGGATTGAACGGAATCAGGTTGAACTTGCAGGGCACACGCGCACCTCGCACGAGTTTGACGAGCGCATCGGCCTGCTCGATCGAGTCGTTCACGCCGTCGAGCATGCAGTACTCGAACGTGATGAAGTCGCGCGGCGCGGCATCAAGGTAGCGTCGGCACGCGCCCATGAGCTCGTCGAGTGGATGTTTACGGTTCAGCGGCACGAGATCGTCGCGCAGCGCGTCGTCGGGAGCGTGGAGCGAGACCGCCAGCGCCACCGGGCAATCCTGCCGAAGGCGATCGATCATGTGCACCATGCCAGAGGTCGACACGGTCACGCGCCGACGCGACAGGCCATAGGCGTGATCGTCGAGCATGACACGCAGCGCAGGCACGAGCGCGGCATAGTTCTGCAGCGGCTCGCCCATGCCCATCATCACGACATTGGTAATGGCACGCTCGCCGGCCTCTAGGTCCAGGCTGCGCCGCAACGCGTGCTCGGCGTGCCACAGCTGGCCGACGATCTCCCCGGTGCTCAGGTTGCGCGAAAAGCCCTGGTGACCGGTGGAGCAAAACCGGCATCCGACGGCGCAGCCAGCCTGCGAGGACACGCACAGCGTGCCGCGGTCGTCTTCGGGGATGAAGACGGCCTCGATCGCATTGCCGGCGCCGACATCGAACAACCACTTGACCGTGCCATCAGCCGAGCGGTGCTCCGACAGCACGGGCAGCGGCGTGATCATGGCCGCGCTCGAGAGCTTGTCGCGCAGCGACCTCGCGAGGTCGCTCATC
>JAOUIM010000484.1 GCA_029884035.1 Aquincola sp.
GGCCCATGGCCTTGAGCTTTTGCGCCAGCAGCTTGGTCTTCGGCGCGTCGACCGAGATCGAGTCGACCACAGCCAGGCGCCCGTCGCGCGCAAGTTGGGACAGGATCGACGCCATGCCGGCGCGGTACATCTTCTTGTTGATCTTCTGGCTGAAGTTCTCGTCGGGCCGGTTGGGGAAGATGCGGCCACCGCCACGCCACAAGGGCGAGGAGGTCATGCCCGCGCGCGCGCGGCCGGTGCCCTTCTGGCGGAACGGCTTCTTGGTCGAGTGCTTGACCTCGCCGCGGTCGAGCTGGGCGCGGGTGCCCTGGCGCGCGTTGGCCTGGAAAGCCACCACGACCTGATGCACCAGTGCCTCGTTGTAGTCGCGCGCAAACACGGTGTCCGGCGCATCGACCTTGGCCGTGGCCTGGCCTTGCTCGTTCAGGAGCTCGAGCTGCATCACTGGGCTCCCTTCTTCAGCTTCGCCTTGACGGCCGGGCGCACGACCACATGGCCGTTCTTCGCGCCGGGCACCGCGCCCTTGACGAGCAGCAGCGAACGCGCCTCGTCGACCCGCACGACGTCGAGGTTCTGCGTCGTGGTCGTCTCGTCGCCCATGTGGCCCGACATCTTCTTGCCTGGGAAGACGCGGCCCGGATCCTGCGCCATCGAGATCGAGCCCGGCACGTTGTGCGAGCGGCTGTTGCCGTGCGACGCGCGCTGCGAGCTGAAGTTGTGGCGCTTGATCGTGCCCGCGAATCCCTTGCCGATCGAGGTGCCCTGCACGTCGACCATCTGGCCGGCGGCGAACAGGGTCACGGGCACCGTGGCACCCGGCTTGTACTGCCCGGCCACGTCGGAAGTCACCCGGAACTCCCTGAGGACTTCGCCAGCCTCGACACCGGCTTTCGAGAGATGGCCCGCTTCGGGCTTGTTGACGCGGCTCGCCTTGCGCGAGCCGAAGGCGACCTGGATGGCGCTGTAGCCGTCGGCGGCTTCGGTCTTGACCTGAGTGACGCGGTTGTTGGACACGTCCAGCACCGTCACGGGAACGGCGTCGCCGTCGTCCGTAAAGATGCGCATCATGCCCACCTTGCGCCCCAGCAAACCGAGACGGTTGCTCAGACTCATGTTTTCTCCAATGCCCCACATCGATTGGCGAGGCTGATGAGTGTGGCGACGCAGGCGTTGGCCTGCGTCGCCAGGAAAGCCGCAAATTCTACTGCAGCTTGATTTCGACGTCCACGCCGGCCGGCAGATCGAGCTTCATCAGCGCGTCGACCGTCTTGTCGGTCGGGTCGACGATGTCCATCAGGCGTTGATGGGTGCGGATCTCGAACTGGTCGCGGCTGGTCTTGTTGACGTGCGGCGAGCGCAGGATGTCGAACCGCTGCATGCGCGTGGGCAGGGGCACGGGGCCCTTGACGATCGCACCGGTGCGCTTGGCGGTATCGACAATCTCGATCGCCGACTGGTCGATCAGCTTGTAGTCGAAAGCCTTGAGGCGGATGCGGATTTTCTGCTTGGTGGCCATGTCCGCCCCTTACTCCATGATCTTTGCCACGACGCCGGCGCCCACGGTGCGGCCGCCCTCGCGGATCGCAAAGCGCAGGCCCTCTTCCATCGCGATCGGGGCAATGAGCTTGACGGTGATGCTGACGTTGTCGCCAGGCATGACCATCTCCTTGTCCTTGGGCAGCTCCACCGCGCCGGTCACGTCGGTGGTGCGGAAGTAGAACTGCGGACGGTAGTTGTTGAAGAACGGGGTGTGCCGGCCGCCTTCTTCCTTGCTCAGCACGTACACCTCGGCGGTGAAGTGGGTGTGCGGCTTGATGCTGCCGGGCTTGCACAGGACCTGCCCGCGCTCGACTTCCTCGCGCTTGGTGCCGCGCAGCAGGATGCCCACGTTGTCTCCAGCCTGCCCCTGGTCGAGCAGCTTCCTGAACATCTCCACGCCGGTGCAGGTGGTCTTCTGCGTCGCTCGGATGCCCACGATCTCGATTTCCTCGCCCACCTTGATGACGCCGCGCTCCACGCGCCCGGTGACCACGGTGCCGCGACCGCTGATGCTGAAGACGTCTTCGACGGGCATCAGGAACGCACCGTCGATGGCCCGCTTGGGCGTGGGAATGTAGCTGTCCAGCGCGTCGGCCAGCCGCATGATGGCTTGCTCGCCCATCTCGCCCTTGTCGCCTTCCATCGCCAGCTTGGCGCTGCCCTTGACGATGGGCGTGTCGTCGCCAGGAAACTCGTACTTGGACAGCAGCTCGCGCACTTCCATCTCGACGAGCTCGAGCAGCTCGGCATCGTCGACCATGTCGCACTTGTTCATGAACACGATGATGTAGGGCACCCCCACCTGGCGCGCCAGCAGGATGTGCTCTCGCGTCTGCGGCATCGGGCCGTCGGCGGCCGATACCACCAGGATCGCGCCGTCCATCTGCGCCGCCCCGGTGATCATGTTCTTGATGTAGTCGGCATGCCCCGGGCAGTCGACGTGCGCGTAGTGACGCTTGCTCGTCTCGTACTCGACGTGCGCGGTGTTGATCGTGATGCCGCGCGCCTTCTCCTCGGGCGCCGCATCGATCTGGTCGTACGCCTTGGCCTCGCCGCCAAACTTGGCCGCCAGCACCGAGGTCATCGCCGCCGTCAGCGTCGTCTTGCCATGATCCACGTGCCCAATCGTGCCCACGTTCACGTGCGGCTTGGTCCGTTCAAACTTGCCTTTTGCCATTTCAGTCTCTCC
>JAOUIM010000095.1 GCA_029884035.1 Aquincola sp.
AGCCTTGAACGGGTCGCCGAACTTCCCGACCAGCAGCGTGCGTGCGTAACGCCGTGTCTCGCCTCCCGCCGCGGCCAACGCCGGCAGCGAACCGCACGCAGCCCAAGCGCCGGCGACGCAGGCCGCCTGTCGCATCAGGTCGCGCCGGATGGCGCCGTCCGGCCCTTGCTCAACGTCGTCGTACCCGTCCACGGCGTGACGCTACACCATCGCGCCGCACCGATCAATGCAGCGGCCGTGGCGGTGTTGATGCTGCGGTTGATCCGCTTGCCGGAAACATGCTTTCGGCTTAGGGTCCGCCGCGCGGTGACAGCCGCGGATCCGTCAGTCCAACAAACGAGGAGGAAGTCATCATGAGCAATTGGTTCCTGCGCATCGCCGTTCTGTACCTGATCGGCGGCATCTCGCTTGGCCTGTACATGGCGGCCAGCGGCGACCACGTGATGCATCCCGTGCACGCCCACTTCAACCTCTTGGGGTTCGTGCTGATGATGCTTTTCGGGCTGTTCTATCGCGCGCTGCCGGCGGCCGCAGACTCGAAGCTGGCCCTGGCCCATTTCTGGATCTATGTGCCGGCGCACTTCGTCCAGATGGTGACGCTGTTCCTGTTCTACCGTGGCAACGCCGCACTGGAACCTGTGCTCGCGATCTCTTCGATGGTCGTCGGCGTGGCGATCCTGTGCTTTGCGGTCGTGGTGTGGAAACACACCGGAGGCGCCGCCTGACAAGTGGTCACGCCGAGGAACAACGCCCGGTTCGGCCGGGCCTTGCTGATGGCGCTCAGTGGATTGGCTTGAAGCGCATCCGCTTGGGCCTCGCGCCCTCCTCGCCCAGGCGCCGCACCTTGTCGGCCTCGTACTCATGGAAGTTGCCGGGGAAGAACACCCACTGGCTGTCGCCCTCGGCGGCAAGGATGTGAGTGCAGATGCGGTCGAGGAACCAGCGGTCGTGGCTGATGATCATCGCGCTGCCCGCGAACTCGAGCAGCGCCTCCTCGAGCGCGCGCAAGGTCTCGACGTCGAGGTCGTTCGAAGGTTCGTCGAGCATCAGCACGTTGCCGCCCTGTGCCAGCGTCTTGGCCAGGTGCAGGCGGCCGCGCTCGCCGCCTGAGAGATTGCCCACCAGCTTCTGCTGGTCGTTGCCCTTGAAGTTGAAACGTCCCAGGTAGGCGCGGCTGGGCATCACAAATTGGCCCACGGTGATGTTGTCCAGCCCGCCCGAGACGTCTTCCCACACCGTCTTGTCGGCCGCCAGGCTGTCGCGACTCTGGTCGACGAACGTCGGGCGCGCGGTCTTGCCGATGATCACCTCGCCCGCATCGGGCTTCTCGGTGCCCTGGACCATGCGGAACAGCGTCGACTTGCCGGCGCCGTTGGGGCCGATGATGCCGACGATCGCCCCGGCGGGCACCCGAAAGCTCAGGTTGTCGATCAGCAGGCGCTCGCCGAAGCTCTTGCTGACGTTCTTGAACTCGATGACCTCGTTGCCCAGGCGCTCGGCCACCGGGATGAAGATCTCGTTGGTCTCGTTGCGGCGCTGGTATTCGACGTCGGACAACTCCTCGAAGCGCGCCAGGCGGGCCTTGCTCTTGGTCTGGCGCGCCTTGGCGTTGGAGCGCACCCACTTGAGCTCCTCCTTCATGGCCTTCATGCGCGCGTCTTCCTTCTTCTGCTCGACTTCCAGCCGTTTCTCCTTCTGGTCCAGCCAATCTGAGTAGTTGCCCTTCCACGGAATGCCCGTGCCGCGGTCGAGCTCGAGGATCCACTCGGCCGCGTTGTCGAGGAAGTAGCGATCGTGGGTGATCGCCACCACCGTGCCCGGGAAGCGCTGCAGGAAATGCTCGAGCCACTCCACCGACTCGGCGTCGAGGTGGTTGGTGGGCTCGTCGAGCAGCAGCATGTCCGGTTTGGACAGCAGCAGTCGGCACAGCGCCACGCGGCGCTTCTCGCCCCCGGAGAGCACGCCGATCCTGGCGTCCCATGGCGGCAGGCGCAGCGCGTCGGCGGCGAGCTCCAGCTGGACGTCGGTGTTCTCGCTTCCGGCCGCGGTGATGATGGCTTCGAGCTCGGCTTGCTCGGCCGCCAGCTTGTCGAAATCGGCGTCCGGCTCGGCGTATTCGGCATAGACCTCGTCGAGCCGCTTCTTGGCCGCGAGCACGCCGCCGATGCCCTGCTCGACCGCCTCGCGCACCGTCTGGTCGCGGTCGAGTTGCGGTTCCTGCGGCAGGAAACCGATCTTGAGGCCCGGCATCGGCACGGCCTCGCCCTCGATCTCCTTGTCGAGGCCGGCCATGATCTTGAGCAGCGTGCTCTTGCCGCTGCCGTTGATGCCCAGCACGCCGATCTTGGCGCCGGGGAAGAAGGACAGCGAGATGTCCTTGAGGATCTGCCGCTTCGGCGGCACGATCTTGCCGACGCGGTTCATGGTAAAGACGTACTGGGCCATGGGAATTCGAAAGTCGTGACGCTCTGAAAAGCAAACGCGGGCCGGGCCCGCAACGCCTCTATTGTCGCAGGCCGACGGCGCCAGCGCCCGTCGAGGGCCACAATGCCGCCCCATGCCGCGCATGCTCTGGCTGTTCTCGGTCGTCAACCTGATCATCGGCAGCGGCGCCTTTGTGATCGGCGGCATCCTCGTGCCGATGGCGCAAGGGCTGAACGTCAGCGTCCCGGCCGCGGGACAGGCGATGACCGCCTACGCACTGTCCACCGCCCTGCTCGCACCGCTCGTCTTGCTGGCCACCGGGGGCTGGTCGCGCAAGCGCGCCCTGATTGCGGCACTGACGGCCTTCGCGCTCGGCAACCTGGCATGCGCGCTGGCCGATACGCTGCCGATGCTGCTGCTCGGCCGCGTACTGATGGGCGTGGGTGCGGTCTTCACGCCGGTCGCCGCGGGCATCGCGGTGGCGCTGGTTGGGCCCCAACGTCGCGGCCAGGCCCTGGCGCTGGTATTCCTCGGCATCAGCCTGTCGTACGTGGTGGGAGTACCGCTCGGTTCCTGGCTTGGGCTCACCTATGGCTGGCATACGGCGATCTGGGCCATCTTTGCGGCCTGCGTCGTCGCGCTCGGCGCGATCATGATCTGGGTGCCGGCGGACATCCGGGCACCGGGCGCGCGTTTTGCCGGCCTCGGCGGCCTGCTCTCGCGGCGCGACGTGCTGGCGGTGCTCGGCCTGACGCTCGCCTATTTCATCGCCATCTTCGCGGTGTTCAGCTACATCGGGCCGGTGCTGCAGGCGCTGGTGCCGATGGGCAGCGAGCAGCAGTCGCTGACGCTCGCCTTGTTCGGCCTGTCGGGCGTAGCCGGCACGTTGCTCGGTGGTGTGGTCAACGACCGCTTCGGCCCTCGCCGCTCGCTGGTCGTGCAATTGACCATTCTGGGCGGCACGATGGCGCTGCTGCCGCTGACTGCGGGCTCGTGGCCAGCCTTGATGACGGCCCTGCTCGTCTGGGGCACCGCCGGGTTCGGCATGATGGTGCCGCAACAGTCGCGGCTGGCCGCGCTGGCGCCGGCACAGGCACCGATGCTGCTGTCGCTGAACGCGTCGATGCTCTACCTGGGCACGGCAGCCGGCGCCATCGTCGGCGGCGCATTTGCAGACCGTCTGGGTTTTGCGCAGCTCGCCTGGGCGGGGCTGCCGTTCGTCGCAATCGGCCTTGCGATCCTGCTGGCCGTCCATACTTCCAGCACTGCGGCCGCCCCTCTTTCACCACACGGCCGTGAGGAGAAAGCCGGATGACCACCGATTCGCTCACCGTCGAGGCCCCCGCGACGCTGGTTCGGACGATGCACATCGTCTATGGCCTGCACACCATCGGGCTCGCGCTCGGCGCCTTCGGCGCTGCCAGCGTCGTCGGTTCTTTCCTGTTCGGCTGGCCATCGATCATCGCGGTCATCGTGAGCTACATCTACCGCGGCGACGCGCGCGGCAGCTGGCTCGAATCGCACTTCGACTGGGCGATCCGCACGTTCTGGATCGCGCTCGTGATTGCCGCCGTGGTGGCGCTCGTGTCCGCACCGCTGGTGCTGCTGCTCGGCCTGGGCCTGGCCACATGGTTCATCGGCTTGGCCCTGCTCGGGGTGTGGGCGATCTACCGTGTCGCGCGCGGCTGGCTGCGCTTGAACGCGCACGAGCCGATGCCGAAACCCGGCGCCTGAGGCGCGCCAGGCGATCCTGCGCGGTCCGCCCGGGCCGCGCAGGCGGGCCGAGACCTCAGACCACAGGCGCGAGGCGCCGCTGCAGGCGGCGCAGCAGCCGCCAGCCCGACCACAGACGCAGGCCCCAGCGCAAGGCGCGGCGCGGGCGCAGCACGACGACCATGATGGCCACCCCTATGGGCCATTCCGGGTGTGTGCGCAGCCAATGCCAGCCGGAACGGAACTGGTCGGCGAGATCCAGTGGCGGTCTCAGAACGGACAGCTGCGTCGCGGCGTGGATCCGCAACTCGGCGCTGCGCGCCAGTAGTACCTGCTGACGACGGGCCAGCGCCAGTGCACGTCCGGACATCACTCGCCAGGCGGCGCCAGACCGTTGCGATCGCGCCGCAGTTCACCGAGGCTGAGGGCGAACGGGCCGCCCTGTGACGCTCGCAGCCGTGCACGAGACCGGCTCAGCGCCCACAGGCCTGCAAGCCCGAACAGCAGAGCCAACACCGCGATCGCCGGCAGCCGGTACCCGTCCCAGAACAAGAGAACCACGAATCCGGTCAGCAGCAGCAGCGCCACCGTCAGCAGCATGAAGGCGATCGCGCCGAGCAGAAGCGCACCGGCCACACGCAGTTTTTCCTGCTCGAGTTCGGTTCCGAGCAGTTCGAGCCGGACCTCGGCGATGCCGAGCGCCGTGTGCGCAAGGCGCCGCAGGGAATCGAAGAGCCCCCCGCCGGTACCCGCAGGGTCGGTCATGGCCGCGGATCGATCAACGCCGCCCGATCAACAGCCCGACCACGAGACCGATGCCCGCGCCTGCGGCGATCGCGCGCCAAGGATTCTCGTGCACGTATTCGTCGGCCGCATGACCTGCCGCCTTGGCTTTCTCAGTGGCTGTCTCCTGCAGGGCCAGCAGGTTGCTCCGCGCTTCGTGCAGCCGCTGCTGCATGCGCTCGCGCAGGCCCCGTGAACTCTCGCTCACCTCGCCAGCGGTCATCTTCAGGAGCTCCTCCGCGTCGGCGACGACCACGCGCAGATCCGCCATCAATTTGTCACGTTGCATTCCGGTCATTTCAGCCATGGCTGTTCTCCATCATATAGCTACAAATATATCATACCCTATTTCATGTTATGACGCACCGGAAAGTCCGGATTGCGCTTGCTCACTCAGGTGCATTGCCCGCTGTTGCTACAATGCAAACTGCGTCGTGGCTTCCAGTCATCGCGGCGCGGTCGATCCCGACGCACACAAGCTCTCGCGCCTACCGACTGGTGCGCCCTCCGCGGGTGACAGCAGGCAGCGAACCACGGCCCGCCCGCGGGCCCCATCGCATGAAATTCACCGACCTCGGCCTCGCCGAGCCGCTCCTGCGCGCCGTCAGCGAGCAGGGCTACGACACCCCCACCCCGATCCAGATGCAGGCCATTCCAGCCGTGTTGAAGGGCGGCGACCTGATGGCCGGCGCCCAGACCGGCACCGGCAAGACCGCCGGCTTCACACTGCCGATGCTGCACCGGCTCGCGGCACAGCCGCACAAGCGCGACGCTCGTGGCCGAATCGCGATCCGCGCACTGATCCTGACGCCGACGCGCGAGTTGGCGGCACAGGTCGAGGAAAGCGTGCGCACCTACGGCAAGCACCTGCCGCTGACCTCGATGGTCATGTTTGGCGGCGTGGGCATGCAGCCGCAGCTTGACCGCCTGAGGAAGGGCGTGGACATCCTGGTCGCCACCCCCGGCCGTCTGCTCGACCACCATGGCCAGCGCACGCTCGACCTGTCGCACGTCGAGATCTTCGTGCTCGACGAGGCCGATCGCATGCTCGACATGGGTTTCATCCATGACATCAAGAAGGTGCTCGCAGCACTGCCGGTCAAGAAGCAAAGCCTGCTCTTCTCCGCCACTTTCAGCGACGAGATCAAGGCCCTGGCCGACAGGCTTCTGAATGAGCCGGCGCTGATCGAGGTGTCGCGCCGCAACTCGACGGTCGAGCTGATCGCGCAGCGAGTCCACCCCGTCGCGCGCGACAAGAAGAAGGAGCTGCTGGCCCACCTGATCAAGCAGGGCGACTGGCACCAGGTGCTGGTCTTCACGCGCATGAAGCATGGCGCCAACCGCCTCGCCGACTACCTGAACGACCAGGGCATTGGTGCGATGGCCATCCATGGCAACAAGAGCCAGAGCGCGCGTACCAAGGCGCTGGCCGAGTTCAAGAGCGGCCAGTTGCCGGTGCTCGTGGCCACGGACATCGCGGCGCGCGGCATCGACATCGACCAGCTTCCGCACGTGGTCAACTTCGAGCTGCCCAACGTGCCCGAGGACTACGTGCACCGGATCGGACGCACGGGCCGCGCCGGCGCCGAAGGCGAGGCGATCTCGCTCGTGTGTGTCGACGAGCAGCAGTTCCTGCGCGACATCGAGCGCCTGATCAAGCGCAGCATCGCAAGCGAGCCGGTGCGTGGCTTCGAGCCGCCGTTGGGCGAGAAGGCGGAGCCGATCGTGCTGGGCCGCCGGATGACCATCGGCGCGGGCGGCAACACGCGGCGCGGCGGCGGGCAACGCACGGGCAATGGCGGCGCAGGCGGCCGCCCCGGTGACCGAGGCGGCCGCCATGGCGGCGCGCCGCGACCCGCAGGCGCGCGACTGACGCAGGGCAAACGCTGACGTCGCGCGCGGACTACGATCCGCGCATGACCCGGGAACGACCGACCGTCCTGCTCGCCGGTGCGAGCGGCCTCGTCGGCCGCGCCTTGCTGGCCCAGCTGCTCGCCGACGACCGCGCGCGCGTGCACGCGCTGCTGCGGCGCGAGGTGCCGGACCTGCCTGCATCGGACGCCCTCACGCCCCACCTGATCGATTTCGCGCGGCCCGCCGGGTTGCCGCGCGCCGATGAGCTGTACGTCGCGCTGGGCACCACGATCAAGGTCGCCGGCTCAAAGGCGGCTTTTCGCGCTGTGGACCTTGACGCCGTCGTCAGTGTCGCTCGCGCCGCTCGCGAGGCGGGCGTCGAGCGCTGTGCGGTCGTGTCGGCGCTCGGCGCCGATCCGAAGGCGAGGGTCTTCTACAACCGCGTGAAGGGCGAGATGGAAGGGGCGCTGCGCGCACTGCGCTTCGAGCGCCTCGTCATCGCGCGGCCCTCGCTGCTGGCCGGTGCCCGCGCGGCCCTTGGGCAGCCGACACGCCTTGGCGAGCAACTCACATTGGGGCTGCTCGCGCCGATCGGCGCGCTGCTGCCCGCCTCGGTGCGACCGATCGACGCAGCAGTCGTCGCCCGCGCGATGCGCTTGGCGCTGCGCACGGACGGTCTGTCGACGCAGATCCTCGAGTCAGGCGCGCTGCAGGCGTTGGGCAAGGACCGCGCATGAGAATCACATCGTTCGGCGGTGCCGACGGCGTCACCGGCTCGAAACACCTGGTCGAGCTCGGCGGCTCGCGCGTGCTGCTGGACTGCGGCCTGTTCCAGGGCCTCAAGTTGCACCGCGAACGCAATTGGCAACCGCTGCCGATCGACATCGCCTCGATCGATGCGGTGGTGCTGTCGCACGCGCACCTCGACCACAGCGGCTGGCTGCCGGTGTTGGTGCGACAGGGGTGGCGCGGCCCGGTCTTCGCAAGCCCGGCGACGCGCGATCTCGCCGCCGTGTTGCTGGCCGACAGCGCGCACCTCCAGGAGGAAGATGCACGCCGGACCAACAAGTACACCACCTCACGCCATGGCAAGGCGCTGCCGCTGTACACACGCGCCGACTCGGCGCGCGCGATGACGCAGGTCGTGCCGCTTGCGCCGGGCCAGGCCACGCGCATCAGCCGGCTCGAGATCCTGCTCACCCCGGTGGGACACCTGCTCGGTGCCTGCGCGGTCACGCTCGCCTCGGGCCGCGAGCGGATCGTGTTCTCGGGTGACCTCGGTCGCACGAACGACCTGCTGCTGCCCGGGCCCGAACGCATCGCCCGCGCCGACGTGCTGCTGGTCGAAGCCACCTATGGCAACCGGCTGCACCCGAGGGAAGATGTGCAGGCGCGGCTGGGCGACATCATCCGCCACACCGTGCAGCGCGGCGGCAGCGTACTGTTGCCGTCTTTCGCGGTGGGTCGCGCACAGGCGCTGCTGCTGGTGCTGCAGCGCCTCAAGCGCGCGGGCGACATTCCGCCGTCGCTGCCGATCTTCCTAGACAGCCCGATGGCGATTGCCGCCACCGATTTGACGATGCACCATCGCAAGCTGTTGCGGGTCGCCCCGCGCGAGCTGTCGCGCCTGACCGAGGGTGTGCGTTTCATCGAAACCGGCGCCCAGTCGCAGCGGCTCGCGCGCAACCGGATGCCGGCCGTGATCATCTCGGCCAGTGGCATGGCTACGGGTGGGCGCGTGCTGCACCATCTGCAGGTGATGGCGCCCGATCCGCGCCACCACATCGTGTTCCCGGGCTTCCAGGTGGCCGGCACGCGCGGCGCGCGATTGATCGGTGGTGAACGCGAAGTCAAGATCTACGGCGAGATGGTGCCGGTCCGCGCCGAGGTCAGCCACCTTGAGGGCTTCTCGGGACACGCCGATGCCGACGAACTGATGCAATGGCTGCGTGGCTTCGAACACCCGCCGCGGCACTGCTTCGTCGTCCATGGCAATCCCGAGGCCACCGACGCGCTGCGCTTTCGCATCAGCCATGAATTGGGCTGGCGCGCCAGCGTGCCGCCACATGCACAGGCCGTCGAGGCGTGAGCGGCGAGTTGGGGCAGCCCTGGATCGGTCTGGCCGTCGCGCTCGGTGTCGGGTTGCTCGTCGGTATCGAGCGCGAGCGCCGCAAGGGGCGTGGCCCGGGCCGCTCGGCGGCCGGCATGCGCAGCTTCGCGCTGGTCACGATGGCTGGCGCGCTGGCCCAGACCATCGGGGCCGACACGGCGCTGGTGGCGGCCGGCGCGGTCGCGGTTGCCACCCTCGCGGCAATCGCCTACTGGCGGACGAGCGGCCCGCAGGCGACCGACCCCGGCCTGACCACCGAGGTCGCACTCCTCGTCTCCTACCTCGTGGGCGTGCAATGCGTGCGTGCACCACCGCTCGGCGCAGCCTGCGGCGCCGTGCTCGCCGGCCTTCTGGCGGCACGCGAGAACATGCACCGCTTTGCGACCGAGTGGCTTTCCGACGCCGAAGTGCAGGACGCACTCGTGCTGGCGGCGGTCGCACTGGTGGTCGTCCCGCTTGCACCGGCCGAGCCGCTTGCCATCCTTGGCGGACTGTCGCTGCGCAAGGTCGCGACGCTCGTGCTCTTGATCCTGGCGATCCAGGCTGCGGCCCATGTCGCGCGGCGCCTGCTGGGGCCACGACAGGCGCTCGCGCTGTCTGGCCTGCTCGGTGGCTTCATCTCGAGCACGGCGACGATCGCCACCTTCGGCGCGCAATCGCGCAATGAAAGCGATGCCGCCGCGCGCGGCGCACTCGCCGGCGCCGCGGCACTGTCAGGCGCCGCGACTTGGTTGCAGGCCCTGGTGGTGTGCGCCGTGGCCAGCCCGTCGCTGTGGGCCTCGCTCCTACCACCGGCTGCGGCCGGTGCCGCGGTGGCCACCGCAGGGGCATGGGCGCTCGCGCGCGTTGGTGCCGGCGGACGGATCCAGGACGCGCCGACGCTGGCCGAACGCCGCCCGCTGCGACTGCGCGAGGCGCTATGCGTCGCGGGGCTGTTGCTCGCCGTGGCCGCCATGGTTGCTTGGACGCGCGCGCAATTCGGCAGTGGCGGCCTGTGGATCGGAACGGCACTGGCCGCGTTGGCCGACGCGCATGCACCGATCGCCGCGGGCCTGTCGATGCACCACGTGGGCAACATCGCTGCCGGCGACGCGCTGCGCGCGGTCCTGCTCGCGATCGGGATCAACACGGTGAGCCGCACGGTCGTCGCGACGTTCGCAGGCGGAGCGCGCTACGGCCTGCGCGTCGCCGGTGTGCTCGCCGCGTCGGTTGCCGCTGCGGGTCTGGTCTTGGCGTGGTGGCCAGCGCTGGGCACACTAGCCGCATGAATCCAGACACGCAAGAACCGCCCTCGCCTGCCACCCTGGTGCTCGCGACCTGCAATACGCTGAATCTTGCGAACCCCGGTCGCGTCTTCTACGACAACGTGGAGTCATACGACGTCGACGAGTACGCACGCAAGGTCCACTGGTTGGGCGGCATGCTGCGTCGTGTGAACGCCGACGTGGTCGCGTTGCAGGAAGTCTGGGACGAGTCGGCGCTGCGAGACGTGATCGCGGCCAGTGGCCTGCGCTACCCCCATGTGGCGGCGCCCGGCGCCGAACAAGGGGCGCAGGGCACACCGCGCGTGGGACTGGCGAGCCGATGCCGCGTGGTCGAGGTGAGGTCGCATCAGGCTTTCACGCCCTCGCACGCCGTCCCTGTGCCCGAGCTGGGCGAGCACCGCGCGTTCGAGCGACCGGTCCTCGAGGCCTTGATCGAGCTGCCCGGCGAGCGCGGCACCTTGCGGGTGCTCGTGGCCCACCTGAAGAGCAAACGGCCGAAGTTCCTCCAGGATGCGGCGGGCAACCCCCTCGAGGACCGCGACG
>JAOUIM010000485.1 GCA_029884035.1 Aquincola sp.
CACGCAGCAGCGCGACCTTGGCGCGCACCATGGCGCGGTAGACGGCAAAGAAGCGCAGCGTGGCCAGGCCGCCATAGTCGCCGGTGTGCTCGGCGTAGGCGTTGACCAGGCGCCACGCGAGCGCCGTAAACCCGTGGCGGTGCAGGTCCATGAACAGGAAGGCCAGGTCGGCCATCACGTCGATGTGGCGCAGCGCGGGGTTGAACTCGAGGCAGTCGAAGGGCACCGGTCGACCATCGATGCGCACGATGTTGCCCAGGTGCAGGTCGCCGTGGCACTCCCGCACGAAGCCGCCCGCCTGCCGCTCGGCCAGCAGTGCCGCGATCGCCGAGTAAGCGGTTTCGGTCCAGCCGCGAAGGGTGCGCAGGCGCGGGCCATGCGTGCGCCCGGCGGGGCCGGCCTGCAGCGCATCGAAGTTCTCGAGCGCCCAGTGCGCCACGCCGTCGGGCCGGCCGTATTCGGGCGGTGACGGCGGCAGTGCATCGTGGAAGCGCGCGACTGCAAGTGCCAGCGCGTCGATCAGCGGCGCGTCGATGCGACGTTGGTCGGCCAGGCGGTCCAGGCGCTGCATGTCGTCGAAACGGCGCATGCGCAGCACCCAGTCGATTGCGGCCTCGCCGGCCACGCCGCCGATGCGCGGCGCATCGGGCGTGCCGCCTACCGGGAGCACGTCGAGGTAGACGTCCGGCGCGGTCCGCCGGTTCAGGCGCAGCTCTTCCTCGCAATCGTGGCGCCGCAGCGCGGGCGTGGAGAAGTCGAGGAAATCGAGTGCGAGCGGCTTGCGCAGCTTGAAGACCTCCTCGCCGGCCACGACGAGGCTCGAGATGTGCGTGTGCAGCAGCGAACGCTCGGCAGGAGGCACCGCAAGCGCGCGCGGGTCGCGCAGCAGCGCGGCGACCAGGCGTTCGTGCTCGACGAGGCGGGCCGGATTGTCGGATTCGACGGTCATGATGAAAGCGTGGCGCGCAACCGGCGCCGCGTCGAGAGGCGTTTCGCGCGCGGGTTGAGCGCGATCACTCGATCAGTAGTTGAGACCCATCGCCCCGCGCACGTCGCGCATCGTCTGCCTGGCCACGGTGCGCGCGCGCTCCGTGCCCATCTCGACGATCCAGTGCACCTTCTTCGGGTCGCCGAGGTAGGCCGCGGCGCGTTCGCGCCACGGCTGCTGCTCGGCGATGATGGCGTCGATCACGGGCTGCTTGCACTCTAGGCAGCCGATGCCGGCGCTCGTGCAGCCCTTGACGACCCAGTCCTTCGTCGCGGCGTCCGAGTAGACCTGGTGGAACTTCCACACCGGGCACTTCTCCGGGTTGCCGGGGTCGCTGCGGCGCACGCGCGCGGGGTCGGTGGGCATCGTCTGGACCTTGTGCTTCACGGCCGCGGGCTCGTCGCGCATTGCGATCGCGTTGCCGTAGCTCTTGCTCATCTTCGCGCCGTCCAGGCCCGGCAGCACCTTGACCTCGGTGTGCAGCGCGGCGGGCTCGACCAGGATCGACTTGCCGCTGCCCTTGAGGTGTCCGCGCAGCAGTTCGGCGTCGTCGCTGGTCCAGCCGGCGATCGCGCCGGCCTTGACGATGATGCCTTCGCCCTTGGCCAGCGCCTCGACGCTGCCGGTCTCGCCGTACGCCTTGCGCTGCTTGTCGAAATAGCGCGCATCGTCCTTCGGCAGCTTGGCCAGCGTGGCGGCGACGAGGGCCTCGAAGTTGGCCGGCCTGCCGTAAAGGTTGTTGAAGCGGCGGGCAACCTCGCGCGTGAGCTCGACGTGCGAACTCTGATCTTCGCCGACGGGCACGTAGTTGGCGCGGTAGATCAGGATGTCGGCGGCCTGCAGCAGCGGGTAGCCGAGAAAGCCGTAGGTCGCGAGGTCGCGGTCCTTGAGCTTTTCCATCTGGTCCTTGTAGGTCGGCACGCGCTCGAGCCAGCCCAGCGGCGTGCCCATCGCCAGCAGCGCGAACAGTTCGGCGTGCTCGGGCAGGCGGCTCTGGATGAAGATGGTGCACTTGTCGGGGTCCAGGCCCGCGGCGAGCCAGTCGGTCACCATCTCGTAGACATAGCGCTCCATCACGTCGCGCTCTTCGTAGTGGGTCGTCAGCGCGTGCCAGTCGGCGACGAAGAAGAAGCAGTCGTGTTCGTCCTGCAGCCGCACCCAGTTCTTGAGCGCGCCGTGGTAGTGGCCGAGGTGCATGGCGCCGGTGGGACGCATGCCGGAGAGAACGCGTGACTTCATTGCGCGATTCTAGGTGTCGGTTCAGCGCGCATCCGGTCGGCCCAGCTCATCGGAGATTCGTTCGAACAAGTCCATCCATCGCCCGGCTGCCTGGCCGTATCGGGTACCCAGGCGCGCAATGACGACACCCGTGGCGGGCGCCACGAAGACGAACTGGCCATGGTTGCCGCGCGCACTGAAGTTGTCGTTGCCACGGTCGCGTTGCTGGATCCACCAGAACTGCTTGTAGGCCAGACCGCTGCGCCACACATCCAGCGGCACGGCACCGCCGCGCGAAGTCGCCTCGCGCACGTCCGCTTCGGGGAGTACGCGTGTACCGTCGGCGGCCAAACCACCATCAAGAAACAGCTGGCCGAAGCGAGCGAAGTCAAGAGCGCGGGCGTTGACGCCGCTTTCGAGCTTCTCGAAGGCGCTGGCTTCGCTGTCCAGGCTCCAGCTGGCGCCAGGGCCCAGGCCGGTCGGCTGCCACAGCCGCTGTGAAAGGTAC
>JAOUIM010000486.1 GCA_029884035.1 Aquincola sp.
GCGGCGCGTCGGGCGTGTTCGCACCGGTGCACAGCAGGAGCCTGACCGCGCTGTACTTCCCCGGCGCGCTCGACGCGCGCGCGCGGCGTCACGACCCGTCGTCCTGACGCGGTCGCGCCCAACGACACGAAGAATTCCCCCTTCGGGGGGAATGACGTCGCCGTGGCGGGCACCGATAGTCCTTCAACACCTTGGACATCCAGCGCGACATGAAGCCCGTCACCCACCCCACCGCCGCGCCGCCGATGGTCGCGATCGAGCGCCGGTCGGCGCGGTCGATCGTCGAGCGCGACACCGAGTCGCGCATTGCGCGGGGCGACCGCGCGCGCGCGCCGCTCCTGCCGCTGCTCGGCGCCGTGGTCACGGCGATCATCGCGCTGGCCGCGGCCGGGGCGCTGCTGGCCTGAGGCTCGCCTGCGCCGCCCGGCCGCACAGGCCGGTGGCAGTGCTGAGTCGCCTGGGGTGACGCCCCGGGTTTGTACGGGGTCACGCCGGCCGGGCCGTCCGTCCCATATGCAGCCTGTCGGTCCGCGGCAGCCGTGGATCGCACCGTGCGCGCATCGCATGTGCCCGCTCGTTAGAGTGCAGCCATCCAAACCCCCGTCTGCGCGAACCACTCCGTCATGTCCGCCGTACCTGCCGCCGCCCCGCCGAGCGCCATGCGCCGCTGGTCCGAACGCTTTGCGCCGCTGGTGCGTGCGTTTCACGTCTACGCCACGTGGCTGGTTTCGATCACCTGGAAGCGCTTCTTCCTGCTGTCCGTGTTGCTGCTCATCGTCACGGGGATCCTGAAGGACCTGCCGCCCTTCACCTGGACGATCTCGCAGCAGGTCGAGACCGTTTCCGACCGGCCGCGCGTCGTGATCACACCCAAGGCGCCGAAACCGCCCGCGGCGCCGACCGCACCAGCGGACGCGACCGCCAAGAAGGAGCCGCTGATCAAGATCGAGAAGCCCAAGGCCGGCGATGGTTCGGTGGAGATCTCGATCGGCGAGCATGGCATCCGAATCACACCGCACACGCCCCCGGCGGCAGCATCGGCCGCCAAAGCAGCCGCGGCTGCGGCCTCCGCTGCGGCAGCAGCCGAGCAGTCGGCACGCAATGTCGATGAGCAGGGCATCAAGGTCATCGTGCCGCCTGGGGGCACGAGCGAAGAGATCAAGCGCGCCGTCGAGGAGGCGAAGCAGGGCATCCAGGACGCGATCGAGTCGGCGCGCCAGGACGCCGAGCAGGCGCGGCGCGACGCCGAGGAGGCGCGCGCCGACGCCGAGCGCGCGATCGCCGACCTTGACCAGGAACTGAGCGGCGGCGGCCTGAAGAAGCGCATCACGCGCACCAGGATGGGCGACTTCCTGCCCAATCTCGCGCTGCTGTGGATCTTCTGCTCGATCATCATCAAGGTCACCTACAAGAAGCAGCTCGCCGCACAGGCCGAAGCGGCGCAAGCTGCCGAAGTGGCCGAGAGCGAGCAGCTCAAGCGGCAGGTGGTCGAGGCGCGCATGGCCGCAATGCAGGCGCAGGTCGAGCCGCACTTCCTGTTCAACACGCTGGCGTCGATCGACCACCTGATCGAGACCGATCCGCCGCGGGCCAGCCAGATGCAGAAGAACCTGATCGCGCTGCTGCGTGCGTCGATGCCGACGATGCGCGAGGCCAACAGCAACGGCGCGCCGCGTGACCTGGGCCGCGAGATGGCGGTGATCCGGCCCTATCTCGAGATCCTCAAGGTGCGCATGGAGGAGCGGCTGGCCACGCGCATCGAGGTGCCCGACGGACTGCTGTCGGCCGAGTTCCCGCCGATGATGATCCAGAGCCTGGTCGAGAACGCGATCAAGCACGGCCTGGAGCCCAAGCCCGAGGGCGGCGCGCTCTCGATCAAGGCCGAGATCGTGCACGGCAAGCTCAACGTCACGGTCGCCGACACCGGGCTGGGCTTCGGAAAGGCCGCAACCGCGGGCACGGGTGTCGGCCTGGCCAACATCCGCGAGCGCCTGCAGCTGCTGTACGGCGGCCGCGCGACGATGACGGTGGCCGAGAACGAACCCACGGGCACCAAGGTCACGATTGCCGTGCCCTATACCACCGTGGCGTCGTCCCCGGTGGCCTGAGCGCCGGCGATGAAACGGCTGCTGCGTTGGGTGCTGGGGCTGGGAGCCCTGTCGCTCGTCTTCTCGCTGCTGGTTGCCACCGTCGGGATCGCCTGGCTGCGTGCCGAGATGCCGGCACAGGAGCTGATGTTCAATGAGGAAATCGTGCTCGCGCGCGACCTCGGCGCGGCACACTGGGCCATGGCGGTGGCAGGGCTCTGCGTGGCGATGATGGTGCTGTTGACCGTGCTGCCGTTGACGCTGGCCTTCATGGCCATCGTCGCTGGCGGCGCGCTCGTGCTCGCACTCGCGTTCGCCCTCGCCGGGCTGGCCTGGGCCACGGCGCCGGTGTGGGTCGCGATCGCCCTGGTGTGGTGGCTGCTGCGGCGGCGGCGCCTGCGTCAAAGTGGCGTCGTTGCATCATGAAGGCCGTCTGGCACTGGACCCTCACCGGCTGGGCCTTGTTCGCGCTGCTGGTCGCGATCGTGCTCGGCCTCGTGTTCTTTGTCGGCTTGCCCGGAATGATCGCCGCGATCGAGATCGACGGCCACCGCATCGACCTGCTTCAACTGCGCGCCGACCACTGGGCGCTGATGGCGCTCGGGGTGGCTATCGCCTCGCTGG
>JAOUIM010000487.1 GCA_029884035.1 Aquincola sp.
GGCCGGCAAGGACCCGTTGGAGGTGTTCCTCACCGCGCTGAACAACGTCAAGCCGATGGTCGAGGTCAAGTCCCGCCGGGTCGGTGGTGCCAACTACCAGGTTCCCGTGGAAGTCCGCCCCATCCGCCGCGTCGCGCTGGCCATGCGTTGGCTGAAGGAATCGGCGCGCAAGCGCGGCGAGAAGTCGATGGCCGCGCGTCTTGCCAACGAGCTGCTCGAGGCCAGCGAGGGCCGCGGCGGCGCAATGAAGAAGCGCGACGAAGTCCATCGCATGGCCGAAGCCAACAAGGCGTTCTCGCACTTCCGCTTCTAAACCCCGTTCTTTCGGCCGCCCTCGGGTTATCACTGACCCGCTGGCGGCCCGCGTACTTGGAGTCCCACCATGGCCCGCAAGACCCCCATCGAGCGCTACCGCAACATCGGTATCTCCGCGCACATCGATGCCGGCAAGACCACCACGACCGAACGCATCCTCTACTACACGGGTGTGAACCACAAGATCGGCGAGGTGCACGACGGCGCGGCCACGATGGACTGGATGGAGCAGGAGCAGGAGCGCGGCATCACGATCACGTCGGCCGCGACCACCTGCTTCTGGAAGGGCATGGACCTGTCCTTCCCCGAGCACCGCATCAACATCATCGACACCCCGGGCCACGTGGACTTCACGATCGAGGTCGAGCGCTCGATGCGCGTGCTCGACGGTGCATGCATGGTGTACTGCGCCGTGGGCGGCGTGCAGCCGCAGTCCGAGACCGTCTGGCGCCAGGCCAACAAGTACAAGGTGCCGCGTCTGGCGTTCGTCAACAAGATGGATCGCACCGGCGCCAACTTCTTCAAGGTCTACGACCAGATGAAGGCGCGGCTCAAGGCCAATCCGGTGCCGGTCGTCATTCCCATCGGCGCGGAAGAGAACTTTACCGGCGTGATCGACCTGATCAAGATGAAGGCGATCGTCTGGGACGAGGCCTCGCAGGGCATGAAGTTCACCTACGGCGACATCCCCGCGGATCTGCTGGCCGAGGCGCAGAAGTGGCGCGAGAACATGGTCGAGGCCGCCGCCGAGGCCAGCGAAGAGCTGATGAACAAGTACCTGGAATCGGGCGAACTGACCGAGGCCGAGATCAAGCTCGGTATTCGCACGCGCACGATCGCCAGCGAGATCCAACCGATGCTGTGCGGCACCGCCTTCAAGAACAAGGGTGTGCAGCGCATGCTCGACGCGGTGATCGAGTTCATGCCCTCGCCGGTGGACATCCCGCCGGTGCCGGGCACCGACGACGACGACAAGCCCGTCGTTCGCAAGGCCGAGGACGGCGAGAAGTTCGCCGCGCTGGCGTTCAAGTTGATGACCGATCCCTATGTGGGGCAGCTGACCTTCGTGCGCGTCTATTCGGGCGTGCTCAAGAGTGGCGACTCGGTCTACAACCCGATCCGTGGCAAGAAAGAGCGCATCGGCCGTATCCTGCAGATGCACGCCAACCAGCGCGAGGAAATCAAGGAGATCCTGGCCGGCGACATCGCCGCCTGCGTGGGCCTGAAGGACGTGACCACCGGCGAGACGCTGTGCGACCCGGACAGCGTGATCACGCTCGAGAAGATGGTGTTCCCTGAGCCCGTGATCTCGCAGGCCGTGGAGCCCAAGACCAAGGCCGACCAGGAGAAGATGGGCGTCGCGCTCGGCCGACTGGCGGCGGAGGATCCGTCGTTCCGGCTGCGCACCGACGAGGAGAGTGGCCAGACCATCATCTCGGGCATGGGCGAGCTGCACCTCGAGATCATCGTCGACCGCATGAAGCGCGAGTTCGGGGTGGAAGCCAATGTCGGCAAGCCCCAGGTGGCCTACCGCGAGACGATCCGCAAGAGCGCGACCGACGTCGAAGGCAAGTTCGTGCGCCAGTCGGGCGGCAAGGGCCAGTACGGCCACGTCGTGTTCACCGTCGAGCCGCAGGAGCCGGGCAAGGGGTTCGAGTTTGTCGACGCGATCAAGGGCGGCGTGGTGCCGCGCGAGTTCATTCCGGCCGTCAGGAAGGGCGTCGAGGACACCCTGCCCAACGGCGTGCTGGCGGGCTACCCGGTGGTCGACGTCAAGGTCACGCTCACCTTCGGCTCGTACCACGAGGTCGACTCGAACGAGAACGCGTTCAAGATGGCGGCGTCGCTGGGCTTCAAGGACGCGTGCCGCAAGGCCAGCCCCGTGCTGCTCGAGCCGATGATGGCCGTCGAGGTGGAGACGCCGGAGGACTACGCCGGCAACGTGATGGGCGATCTGTCTTCACGCCGTGGCATGGTGCAGGGCATGGACGACATGCCCGGCGGCGGCAAGATCATCAAGGCCGAGGTCCCGCTGTCGGAGATGTTCGGCTACTCGACCACGCTGCGTTCGATGTCGCAAGGACGCGCCACGTACACGATGGAGTTCAAGCACTACAGCGAGGCGCCGAAGAACGTCGCGGACGCGATCATCACGGCGCGCAGCAGCAAGTAATCACGACCGGTCTTCCCGCCTCGGGGCGCGGCTGCCAGTGGCCGCGCGATGCAGGGAGACCTTAAACCGCCACTGGCATCGTTCTTTTCCGGAGAGACTGAAATGGCAAAAGGCAAGTTTGAACGGACCAAGCCGCACGTGAACGTGGGCACGATTGGGCACGTGGATCATGGCAAGACGACGCTGACGGCGGCGCTGACCTCGGTGCTGGCGGCC
>JAOUIM010000488.1 GCA_029884035.1 Aquincola sp.
GGGCTGGCGAATTCATCCGCCTGCGCCGCGACATCCACCGCCACCCGGAGCTGGCCTTCGAGGAGCACCGCACCGCCGCGCTGGTGGCCGACAAGCTCCAAGCCTGGGGCTATGCGGTCGAGCGCGGCATCGGGGGCACCGGCGTGGTCGGCACGCTGGTGCGCGGCAAGGGCAACAAGCGCCTGGGCATCCGCGCCGACATGGATGCGCTGCCGATCGACGAAGCCAGCGGCGCCGAGTGGAGCAGCGTGCACAACGGCGTGATGCACGCCTGCGGCCACGACGGCCACACCGCGATGCTGCTTGCGGCGGCGCGGCATCTGGCCGAGCAGGGCGCTTTCGACGGCACGCTGCACCTGATCTTCCAGCCGGCCGAAGAGGGCGGCGGCGGCGCGCTGCGCATGATGGCCGACGGCCTGTTCGAGCGCTTCCCCTGCGACGCGATCTTCGCGATGCACAACATGCCCGGCATCGAGCAGGGGCGCATGGTGCTGCGCGAGGGCGCGGCGATGGCCTCATCGGACTACGCGACTGTCACGCTGCACGGCGTCGGCGGCCACGGCGCGATGCCGCAGCGCGCGGCCGACCCGATCGTCGCCGCTGCCTCGATCGTGATGGCGCTGCAGACCATCGTGTCGCGCAACATCGATCCGCTGCACGCGGCGGTGGTCACGGTCGGCGCGCTGCATGCCGGCAAGGCCAACAACGTGATCCCGGCATCCGCGACGCTTGAGCTGTCCGTGCGCGCGCTCGACCGCGAGGTGCGTTCCACGCTCGAACGGCGCGTCAAGGTGCTGGTCGCGGCACAGGCCGAGAGTTTCGGCGTCACGGCGGATGTCGCCTGGAAGCCGGGGTATGCGGTGCTGGTCAATACGCCGGCCGAGACCGCCTTCGCACGCGCCGTGGCGACCGAACTCGTCGGTGCCGACAACGTGACGCTGCAAGGCCCGCCGCTGACCGGCAGCGAGGACTTCGCCTTCATGCTCGAGCGCGTGCCGGGCAGCTATGTGCTGATCGGCAACGGCGTCGGAGAAGGGGGCTGCATGGTGCACAACCCCGGCTACGACTTCAACGACCGCAACATCGCCGTCGGCAGCGCGTACTGGGTGCTGCTGGCCGAACGTTTTCTCGCCATGACCCAGTAAGATTTCGTCCCAGCAGGAGAGCGCTCCGACGTCTGTCAACAGCAAGACGCCGGGGCCACCGAAGGCGCAAACTCCCATGCACGCTCAGGTTCCGTACTGCACACCACCATTGCCGTCTGGAGAGCCGTCGCGCGAGTGACGCACCGAAGGAGCAAGGCCCGCAGCGCCACTGCGAGCTGAATCTCTCAGGTACCGAGGACAGGGGGAGCGGCCCACTCAGTTTGAGACTGGAGCTTCCCCATGAAAGTGATCGTTCTCGGCGCCGGCCTGCTCGGCGTGACCTCTGCCTACTTCCTGCGCCAGCAGGGCCACGACGTCACCGTCGTCGACCGCCAGGCCTCGCCGGCCGCTGAAACCAGCTTCGCCAACGGCGGCCAGATCTCGGTCAGCCATGCCGAACCCTGGGCCAACCCGAGCGCGCCGTTGAAGGTGCTGAAATGGCTCGGCAAGGAGGATGCGCCGCTGCTGTTTCGCATCCGCGCCGACCTGCGGCAGTGGCTCTGGGGCCTGCAGTTCCTGCGCGAATGCACGCCGGCGCGCACGCGGCACAACATCCGCCAGATCGTGCGCCTGGGCACATACAGCCGCGACACGCTGCAGCAGCTGCGGCGCGACATCGGCATCGCCTACGACGAGCGCACGCAGGGTATCCTGCACTTCTACACGAGCCAGAAGGAGTTCGACGGCGCCGAGGCGCCGGCCGCGCAGATGCGCGAACTCGGTTGCGACCGGCGCGTGATCTCGGCCGACGAGGCGGTGAAGCTCGAGCCGGCGCTGCGCCACATCCGGCCCCAGCTCGCCGGTGCCACCTACACCGCGGAAGACGAGTCGGGCGACGCCAACCGCTTCGCGCGCGAACTGGTCAAGCGCTGCGAGGCCGATGGCGTGCAGTTCCTGATGAGCCACACCGTGACGGCAATTCGCGAAGCTGGCGGACGGATCGACCACGTCGAGGCCACCGACAACGAAGGCCGCTTCCAGCGCCTGCGCGCCGACGCGTACGTGCTCGCGATGGGCAGCCTCTCGCCGCTGTACGCCGCGCCGCTGGGCATCGCGCTGCCGATCTACCCGGCCAAGGGCTACTCGGTGACGATGCCGGTGAAGGATGCGTCGATGGCGCACCAGGTCTCGCTCACCGACGACGAATACAAGCTCGTCTTCTCGCGCCTGGGTGACCGGCTGCGCATCGCCGGCACCGCCGAGCTGAACGGCTACGACCGCGACTTGAACCGCGTGCGCTGCGAAGCGATCGTGCGCCGCGTCGAGGAACTCTTTCCCGGCGCCGGCGACAGCGAGCGCGCGCAGTTCTGGACCGGACTGCGCCCGGCCACGCCGAGCAATGTGCCGATCATCGGTCGCTCGAAGCTGCCCAACCTGTTCCTCAACACGGGGCACGGCACGCTCGGCTGGACGCACTCGTGCGGCTCGGG
This sequence comes from Aquincola sp., assembly GCA_029884035.1. Taxonomy (GTDB): domain Bacteria; phylum Pseudomonadota; class Gammaproteobacteria; order Burkholderiales; family Burkholderiaceae_C; genus CADEEN01. Next base: position 2,576 of record JAOUIM010000488.1, read on the forward strand.
CAAGAGCATCGCGCGCATCGTCAGCGGCCTGAAGCCGGAGGTGGACTTTGCGTTTGCGGGGGGATGAAGCGGGGGATGAGGGAATGCTGCGCGAGTGACGGTTCTGGCGACCAAGCGGACATTGAGCT
>JAOUIM010000489.1 GCA_029884035.1 Aquincola sp.
ACCTCGGCGATGTCGCTGACCTGGCCGGTGCTGCCGCGTGGCTGACCCACCGACTCGAGCAGGGCGGACAGGTTGTGCTTGCACAGGTCGATCTGCTGTTCGAGCTGCTCGAGTGAGGCCTCGCGCTCGGCGGGGGCCATGCGCCCGTGTCGCATGTCGTGCGCGAGGATCGACATCGTGGCCAGCGGCGAGCTGATCGCATCGGCGGCCTGGACCGCGACGGTCTTGAGCGCCTGGCGACCGCGCAGGCGCAGCGCGCTCTCGCGCGCACGGGCGACCTCCCGCTCGTGGTTGCGCGACAGACGCGCCACCATGAACGCGAAGTAGCCCAGCATCGCGACCGCGATCAGCTCGCTGACCTCGTGCGCGAGCTCGTCGAACGCTCCCACCTCGTTGTGGAAGCGGCCGAGGAACAGCAGCACGACGGCCACGGCGCCGACCACGATCACCACACGCGCCGGCGACAGCGCATACGCCGCCAGCGTGACCGGCACCGCGAGGAACACCAGGAAGGGGTTGTCGATGCCGCCGGTCTGGTAGAAGGCGAAACCGAGCAGCGCCACGTCCGCGAGGAGCTGCATCGCGATGTAGCTCTCGGACATCGGTTCGTTGAGGCGCTTGCGCCGATACACCGGCGCGGTCAGGCCGGCGATGCAGGCCGCGACGAAGGCCACCTTGAGCCAGGGGATGGCCACCGAGCTGGTCGAGCCGTACGCGACCAGGAGGCCCAGGCCGGTCACGACCATCACCAGTCGCGCCACCATGAGCAGCAGCAGCAGGCTCTGGCGCAGGGTCTGCTCGCGTTGCGGATCGACCACCCTCGCGGCATGCCAGCCGCTCGCCACATCGAAGCCCGACGGCGCGTCCTTGGCCTCGGGCGCGGGGCGGCCGGGGGCCGTGCCTGGGTGAAAGAGGCCGAGCGATCTCATGACATCCCCGTCGCGGATCACGCCCGGCCGCCGGACGCGCGGCCGACGGCATCGAGACTGCCGCCACGGCCCGGCCTGGCCTGACTAGCGGCATCGTCGGCACGCGGCAGGGTCACCCGCGCGCACGCCCCTCCATCGGGCAGGTTGAACAGGTCCAGCGATCCGCCCAGCCGCAGCACGGCGGTGCGCGCCAGGCACAGGCCCAGACCGTTGCCCAGACCGTCGCGCTTGGTTGTGAAGAACATGCGGCCGATCTGCTGCTGCACCGAGGGCGCGAAGCCGGGGCCGCGGTCGCAGACTTCGATGTGCGCGTGTTCGGCGTCCCAGTCGAGCTTGACCTCGATCCAGTCGTGCGAGACGTCGGCCGCATTGCCCAGCAGATTGAGCAGGCCCTGGCGCAGCGCGAGGTCATGGCCGATCGAGGGTGCCGCGCCGAGCCCGGCGACGCGGATGGCAACGTGCACGTCCCTGCGCCGCGCGCGCAGCGTGTCGACGCAGCTGCGGACGTAGGCGTCGAGCGACTGCACCGTGAGCTCGCTTTCGAAGCTGTGCTTGCCGTAACTCAGGAGTTCGCCAAGCGTCGTCTGGCAATGCTTGAGCTGGTCCGCGGCCAGGTCCGCGAGCCCCTTCATGTCGGCGCGGTCCTTCGACGCGGCCTGCAGATCGGAGATCAGCACCGCCATCGATGCGAGCGGCCTTGCCAGCTCATGCGCAGCGCCCGCGGCAAGCGTGCCGATGCGCACCAGGTGCTCCTCGCACAGTTCGCGTTCGCGAGCAACGCACGTCTGCTGCTGGCTTCGCCGCATGCCGATCGAGACCTGCACCACGAAGTGGGCGATCATGCCCGCGGTGATCGCGTAGTTGACCCACATCCCCGACACGAGCAGGTGCACGTAGCGCGCCTCCTCGCCGGGGCCGAACAACGGCCGGAAGAACAGCACGAGCAGCGAATAGCAGCCCAGCGTGGCCAGCGCGACGATCCAGGTGTAGGCCCACGGCAGGCTGGCTGCGGTGATCGTCAGCGGCAGCAGGTACATGCCGACGAAGGGGTTCGTCGCGCCACCGGCCAACGCCAGCAGCAGCGACAACGCTGCCACGTCCACCAGCAACTGCAGCATCAGCTCCAGTTCGGTCACCGGCCGCGGCAATCCGAGGCGACGCCAGGTCGCGAAGTTGAACAAGGCCAGCAGCGCGATGATCGTGCCCATCGCGCCCAGCGGCAGGTCGATGTCCATGCCGCGCGAGACCACCAGCACCGTCAGCGCCTGCGCGACCACCGCGATGTTGCGCATGACGACGAGCTGCTGCAGGTTGTGCAGCGAAGCGCCCTGCACGAAGCCGCGCGACCGGTCCAGGTCGTCTCGCACCGCTGCCCCGAATCCCGAGATCACGCCCGCATTCATCACTGCTTGGTCGCCCTATGTCCCTCAAGCCGCCGGCGGATGGGCCGTCGAACTGCGAATGACCCCGCCCATGCCGTTTCCCATCAACGTCGCCGCGCGGGTTTCTCCCCACCAAGAGAAATCTTCCCCCCGATGTGCAACGGGTTGTAGCAGTGTCGGCGGCCGCGCGAAACACTTAAGAACCCCTAATTTGGATGCGGATCAAGGCGCGCCCCCTCGAACGGGGGGCGGCGGGTCCCCATGAGTTTTCGCGGAAATGAGAAAGGCGTGCGCCTCGACCGCGGGCGCAGTGCGCGCAACGCTCGAGGGTCTCGAAGGTGTGCGCGCCCGCGCGCAGGGTCGTGGTGCGATCGCGACGTGCACTGTG
>JAOUIM010000096.1 GCA_029884035.1 Aquincola sp.
GCGGCCGCCGTTGTGGCCGGCCTGCCGGCCGCCTCGCGTCGCGGTGTGGCCTGGGTGGCCGGCGCGGCAGCGCTCGGCGCGACGGCGCTCGTGCTCGGCGCCGCGGGCAGCATCTTCGCCGGCGAGGTGCTGCGCTGGTCGGTGCCCTGGCTGCCCGCGCTGGGCATCGACTTCGGCTTTCGGATGGACGGGCTCGCATGGCTGTTTGCACTGCTGGTCGGCGGCATCGGCGCGCTCGTGGTTCTCTACGCCGCGTGGTACCTCGATCCGGCCGACCCGGCACGCCGCTTCTACGTCTTCCTGCTGCTGTTCATGGGCGCCATGCTGGGGGTGGTGCTGGCCGACAACCTCGTGCTGCTGGTCGTGTTCTGGGAGCTGACCAGCCTGTCGTCGTTCCTGCTGATCGGCTACTGGCACCGCCGCGACGATGCGCGAGAAGGTGCGCGCATGGCGCTGGCGGTCACCGGCGCAGGCGGCCTCGCGCTGCTCGCCGGCGTGCTGCTCATCGGCCACATCGTCGGCAGCTTCAAGCTCGACGCGGTGCTGGCCGCGGGTGACGTGATCCGCGCCCACCCGTTGTACGAGACCGCGCTCGTGCTGGTGCTGCTGGGCGCCTTCACGAAGAGCGCGCAGGTGCCCTTCCACTTCTGGCTGCCGCACGCGATGGCCGCGCCGACGCCGGTTTCGGCCTACCTGCACTCGGCAACCATGGTCAAGGCCGGTGTGTTCCTGCTTGCGCGCCTGTACCCTGCGCTCGGCAGTTCCGACCCCTGGTTCTGGATCGTCTCGCTCGTCGGACTGACGACCCTCGTGCTCGGCGCCTACATCGCGATCTTCCAGCACGATCTGAAGGGCCTGCTCGCGTACTCGACGATCAGCCACCTCGGCCTGATCACGCTGCTGTTCGGCCTGGACGAGCCGCTCGCGGTGGTGGCCGGTGTGTTCCACATCATCAACCACGCCACGTTCAAGGCCGGCTTGTTCATGAGCGCGGGCATCATCGACCACGAGACCGGCACACGCGACATGCGGCGCATCAACGGCCTGATGCGAGCGATGCCCTTCACCGCGACGCTGGGCATGGTGGCCGCCGCGGCGATGGCGGGCGTGCCGCTGATGAACGGCTTCCTTTCCAAGGAGATGTTCTTCGCCGAAACGGTGTCCAAGGACACCCATGCGGCAATGCAGTGGGTGCTGCCGGTCGGCGCAACGCTCGCCGGCGTGCTGAGCGTGGCCTACTCGATCCGCTTCGTGCACGACGTGTTCTTCAACGGCGAGCCCGTCAACCTGCCCCGGCAGCCGCACGAGCCGCCGTTCTTCATGCGGTTGCCGGTGCTGCTGCTGGTGGCACTGTGCGTGCTGGTGGGCCTGGCCCCCGTGCTCGTGGTCGGCCCCACGCTCGCGGTCGCGGCGCAGGCCGCGCTGTACGGTGCGCCCGGTGCGCCGCTGCCCGAGTACAAGCTGGTGCTCTGGCACGGGTTGAACCTGCCGTTCGTGATGAGCCTGGTGGCGGTGCTGGGCGGCACCGCGCTGTACTTCGGCCTGCAGCGATTCATCAACCTGCACCACGTGGTGCACCTGCCGATGGGGCTGAAGCGCGGTGGGCGAGACGCCTTCCGTGCGCTCACCGACGCGAGCGTGACCGCGGCGGGCGCGCTCACCGCTGTGCTGCAGAGCGGCAGCCTGCAGCGCTACCTGGCGCTGCTGGTCGTGATGGCGCTGGCCGCCGGCTTCTGGCCGTTCCTGCGCGCCGACGCAACGCCCGCAGCCGCAGCCGCGCTCCACGTCGAGGGCCTCAGCGCAGTCGCCGCAGCGATCGCGGCGATCGGCATCGCCGCCGCCTTCGGCGTCGTTGTGATGCATCGCCGCCGCTTGGCCGCGTTGCTGATGCTGGCCATGGCCGGGCTCGTCGTCTGCCTGGCCTTCGTGCACCTGTCCGCGCCGGATCTCGCGCTGACGCAGCTGCTCGTCGAGATGGTGACGACGATCGTGATGATGCTGGCGTTGGCCTGGCTGCCGGTCGAAGGCCCGCGTGAGCCCTCGCGCCTGAAGCGCTGGCGCGACGGAGTGATCGCCGTGGCCGCGGGCCTCGGCACCGCGACGCTGGTGTGGCTCGTACTCGGCCGGCCGTTCGATTCGATCTCGCCGTACTTCCTGTCGCACGCACTGCCGGAGGGCGGCGGCGCGAACGTCGTCAACGTCATCATCGTCGACTTCCGCAGCTTCGATACGCTGGGCGAGATCACCGTGATGGGCATCGCCGCGATCATCATCCACGCGATGCTGTCGCGGTTTGCACCGCGCGAGGGGCTCGGCGCCGCCCTGCAGCCTGGATCGCCACCGCTGATGCTGCAGCTGGTGTCGCGCAGCCTCCTGCCCTTCGTGCTGCTCATCTCGGTATACATGTTCCTGCGCGGCCACAACCTGCCCGGCGGCGGCTTCATTGCCGGCCTGGTGCTGGCGCTCGGCCTGACGCTTCAATACGTCGCGCACGGGCTGCATTGGGTCGATACGCGCTCGCGCATCGACCCTGCGGCCTGGATCGGCTGGGGCCTGCTGGTGGCCGCCACGACAGGTGGCGCGGCGTGGTGGTTCGGCGCGCCGTTCCTGACCAGCACCTACGACTACCCGTGGCTGCCCGGCGTCGGGGGGGTGCCGCTGGCCAGCGCGGCCATGTTCGACCTCGGCGTCTACCTCGTGGTCGCCGGTGCAACGATGGTGATGCTGCTCGCGATCGCGCGCATCGGGCGGGGCCCTCGATGAACCTGCTGCTGGCCATCGGCATCGGCACCTTCACCGGGTGCGGCGTCTGGCTGCTCCTGCGCGCGCGGACCTTCGACGCGGTGCTCGGACTGACGCTGCTGTCGTACGCCGTCAATCTGTTCATCTTCGTCATGGGGCGCTGGAAGACCGGCGTGCCGCCGATCGTCAATTCGGACCGGCTCGCCACGCTGGCCGACACGACCGACCCGCTGCCGCAGGCGCTGGTGCTGACCGCCATCGTCATCAGCTTCGCGATGACCGCGCTGCTGCTCGCGCTGGCGCTGCGCACGAATGCAGCCACCGCCAGCGACCATGTCGATGGCGGCGAGCCCGAGGGCGAGGCGCCGCGATGAACCACCTGATCGTCGCCCCCGTCGCGCTGCCGCTGGTCGCCGGTGCACTGTGTGCGCTGCTGGGCGGGCGCCGGCCGCGGCTCGCGGCGGCCCTCTCGCTCGGCGCGACGCTCGGTCTCGTCGCCATCGCTGTGGCGCTGGCCTTGCATGCCAACGGCGGCACGGTACAGGCCTATCTGCTCGGCAACTGGGCCGCGCCATTCGGCATCTCACTGGCGCTGGACCGCCTGGCGGCGCTGATGCTCGTGCTGACCGCGCTCGTGGCGCTCGTCAGCCTGCTCTACGCGCTCGGTGGGGACCATGCGCGCGGCGCGCATTTCCATTCCCTCTTCCAGTTCCAGCTGATGGGGCTGTGCGGCGCCTTCCTCACCGCCGACCTGTTCAACCTGTTCGTATTCTTCGAGGTGCTGCTGTCGGCCAGCTATGGCCTGCTGTTGCACGGCGACGGCGCCGGCCAGCGCGAACGGTTCAAGGCCACGGTGCATTACGTGATCTTCAACCTCGCCGGCTCGGCCTTGTTCCTGATTGCGGTCAGCTTGTTGTACGGCCTCACGGGCACGCTGAACATGGCCGACCTCGCGATCCGGCTGGCGGACCTCCCGCCCGACAGCGCCGCGCTCGCGCAGGCCGCGGCGTTGATGCTGCTCGTGGTGTTTGCGGTCAAGGCAGCACTGCTGCCGCTGTATTTCTGGCTGCCCGATGCGTATGCGAGCGCGACGGCGCCGGTCGCGGCGCTGTTCGCGATCATGACCAAGGTCGGGGTGTATGCGATCGCTCGCACCACCACACTGCTGTTTCGCGATGGCACCGACGGCCTGGCCAGCGCGGCGTCGCTCGTGTTCGCGCCGATGCTGCCGGTGCTGGCGCTGGCCACGCTGGTGCTCGCCGCGATCGGTGTGCTCGCGGCCACGCGCCTGCGCGGATTGATCGCCTACCTCGTCGTCGCATCGGCCGGCACGCTGCTGCTGTGCCTGGGCCTGGCCACGCGCGACAGCGTGGCGGCCGGGCTGTTCTACCTCGTCAACAGCACGCTGGTCGCGGCGGCCTGGTTCCTGATCGCCGACCGCGTGGCCCGCGCGCGCAGCAGTGGCGACGAGTTGCTGCAACCGACCGCGCTGGCACGCGGCACCTGGGCGCCGCTCGGCGTCGCGTTCTTCATCGCCGCGGTTGCCGTCGCCGGCATGCCGCCGCTGGCCGGTTTCTTCGGCAAGGCACTGCTGCTGCAAGCCGCCGGCCACACCGCATGGGCGGGCTGGACCGTGGCGCTGGTGCTCGGCTCGAGCCTGGCGATCGTGGTCGCGCTGGCGCGCGCCGGCAGCAGCATCTTCTGGAAGCCGGTGGCGGACTCGGGATCGACGGCGGCACCGCGGCACCACGCCATGCACACCGCCGCCGTCGTGGTCGGGCTCGCGCTCGTGGCGTCTGCCTCGGTGTTCGCGCGGCCCTTGTCCGCGTTCACCGATGCCGCGGCGTCGCAGTTGTTCGACCGCCGCGCCTACATCGGCGCCGTGCTGGGTGCAGACCCCGTGCCGCCCGCCTACGATGTGCGGCGCGAGATGCGTGATCGTGGGGAGGCGAAGTGATGCGCACGCTGTTCCCCGCCCCGTTGCTGTCGCTGGCCCTGTTCGTCGCGTGGCTGATGCTCAACGAGTCGGCCTCGGTGGGGCATCTGCTGCTGGGTGCCGGGTTCGGCGTCGCACTGCCGTGGTTCACGAGGGGCATGCGGGAGGAGGTGCCGCACGTGCGGCGCGCCGGCACCGCGCTCGCGCTCGCGGCCGTGGTCCTGGCCGACATCGTGAGGTCCAACGTCACGGTGGCCCGGTTGATCCTCGGCAGCGAGCACCACATCACGCCGCGCTTCGTCTGGGTGCCGCTGGCGATCCGCGATCCCCACGGCATCGTCGCGCTGGCCACGATCGTGACGATGACACCGGGCACCCTGTCGGCCGACATCACGGACGACCGCCGCCACCTGCTCGTGCACGCGTTCGACGTCGACGACGAAGCCGCGCATGCGGCGCTGGTCGACGACATCAAGGCGCGCTACGAAGCACCACTGATCCGCATCTTCGAAGGCAACCGCGCATGACCGTCCTGCCCGTCATCCTGCCCGTCGTCGTCGGCGTGCTTGCCTTCGCGCTGGCGCTTGCGGCATGGCGCCTTTTCCGAGGGCCGTCCGCACCCGACCGCGTGCTCGCGCTCGACACGCTGTACATCACCGCGCTGGCGCTGCTGGTGGCGCTGGGCATCTGGTTCGACACGACGCTGTACTTCGAGGTGGCGCTGCTGATCGGGCTGCTCGGCTTCGTCGGCACCGTCGTCGTCGCCACCTACCTGCTGCGCGGAAGGATCGTGCCGTGACCGGCCAGGTTCCCCTGTGGGCTGATGTGCTGATCTCGGCGCTGGCGCTGTCCGGCGCCGCATTCACGCTGATCGGCGCGTGGGGGCTGGCCAAGCTCGGTGACTTCGGCAAGCGCCTGCACGGCCCGACCAAGGCATCAACGCTGGGCGTGGGCTGCGTGCTGATCGCCTCGATGCTGTGGTTCGCGCTGGCCGGCACGCCGAGCCTGCACGAGCTGCTGATCACCGTCTTCCTGTTCTTCACGGCGCCGCTGTCGGCACACCTGCTCATCAAGGCGGCGATGAAGCTCGACACGACGCTGCGTCCGCCGCCGCCGCCGCGCTGACGGTACGGCGCTTTTCCGATCAGAGCATGCGCTGCACGTGCGGCCGCACGCGGCGCGAGGCGTGGTGGCGCCTATTCAGGGTGCGTGCAGCATCGACCACGCGCACAATCGATCTCAGGTCGATTCACAGGAGACTGCACGATGGGCATGACGGCCACCCGCCGTGGCGCGCTCGCGCTGCTGGGCGCGGGCGCCTTGGGTGTGGCAGCACCACGCCCGCACGCGCAGCCCGCGCCTGCAGCACGCCAGCAATCGTGGCCACTCACCACACCGTCGCCGACCGGCATCCACGATGTCGCGCCGGCGCCCGACGGCGGCGTGTGGTTCAGCGCACAGCGCAGCGGGCACCTCGGCTGGTTCGATCCGAAGAGCGGGCGCACCGAGCTGATCGCGCTGGGCCGCGGGTCGTCGCCCCACGGCGTGATCCAGGGGCCCGACCGCGCGGCCTGGCTGACCGACGGCGGGCTCAACGCAATCGTGCGCGTGGGCTGGCCCGACCGCAGCGTGCGTGCCTTCGCACTGCCCGCGTCGAGCGCCTATGCGAACCTGAACACGGCCGCCTTCGACGCCGACGGCGACCTGTGGTTTACCGGCCAGAGCGGCGTGGTCGGCAAGCTGGTGGTCAAGACCGGCCAGGTCAGCGTGAAGGAGGCGCCCAAGGGCCGCGGGCCGTACGGCATCTGTGCCACACCGGCAGGCGAGGTATGGTGGTGTTCGCTTGCCGGCTCGTTCATCGCGCGCATCGACCGCCGCACCGGCGAGTCGCAGGTGGTCGAGCCGCCGACGAAGAACCAGGGCGCGCGCCGCGTCTGGAGCGACAGCCACGGCCGCATCTGGGTCAGCGAGTGGAACGCGGGCCAGCTGTCGGTACACGACCCGGCGGCCAAGACACCCGTGCAGGCCTGGCGCAGCTGGAAGCTGCCCGGCGACAGCCCGCGCTGCTACGCCGTCTATGTCGACGAGCGCGACATCGTCTGGGCCAGCGACTTCGGCGGCAATGCTGTCTGGCGGTTCGATGCGGCCAGCGAGAAGTTCGAGCGCTTCGGCTTTGCGCGCGAGGCGGTAGGCATCCGCCAGATCCTCGGCCGGCCCGGCGAGGTGTGGTTGCCCGAAAGCGGCACCGAGCACATCTCGGTGATCCGCAAGGGGTGATGGTGCACGTCGCAAGACGCCTCGGCCTGGCCGCCACGCTGGCCGTCGCACTGGTCGCGGCCGGCTGCTCGACGCTGCGACCCACGGGCGCCCACGGTGCCCCCGCCGACGACTGCGAACGCTGGTTCGAACAGCTCGACGCTGCAGTCGACGCTGCAGGCGTGCGCGACGCGCAGGACGAGCGCATCGCGGGATTCGCCGGGCTTCGCATCGACCGACTCGGCGTCGCGCTGCGCGAGCAAGCCGCGGTCGACGATGCGGCGTTCGCCGCGTGGCTGGCGCATGCGGCCACGCTCGACGAGGTGGGCCGCACCGTGGAGATCGCCAACCTGCCGCGCACGGTCTTCCCGCTGGCGGAGAACGCGCCCGATGCTGCCGCTGCCACGGCGCGCAGCAGCGGGTGCCGAGACGAGCGCGTCGCGCGCTGGTCCCGTGCACAACCCGGCGAACGGGCACGCCTGCTCGATGCGGCGCAGGTGCCCGACCGCTATGTGACCTCGCTTCGCGCACTGGGGCTGTACCCGCTCGTGCGCTGGCCCTTCTTTGCCGGTGTCGCGCGCTGGCAGGACGACCACACCCGCGCGATGGCGCGCTGGGCCGAATCGCCGCCCGCCGGCCTCGCGCGCTTCGTGCCGCCCGCAGCCGCCTCGACGGCCGCCCCAGAGCCGCCCCCCGATGCGCTGGGCGTGCCGCGGCCCACACTCGCACAGGCTGCGCGCTGGTTGGGGGCGTACGCACCGGTGTTCGAGATCGAGACCACAGGCGCGTACGATGCCTTTGGCGCTCCGCGCTGGACTTCGCTGCACACACCGCAGGTCGACACCGCGCAGCCGGTGGTCTACCAGCGGCTGGCGCACACGCGCGTTGGCGGCCGCGTCCTGCAGCAGCTGGTCTACACGATGTGGTTCCCCGAACGCCCGCGCGACGGCGCGTTCGACCTGCTCGGCGGCGCACTCGACGGTGTGATCGTGCGCCTGACGCTCGCGCCCGACGGGCGCGTGCTGCTGATGGACACGATCCACGCCTGCGGCTGCTACCACCTGTTCTTCCCGGCGGCCGGCGTGACAGCGCGGCCCGATGCGCCGACCCGCATCGAGTGGGCCTTCGTGCCGGGGCCATTGCCCGTGCTGGGCCCTGGCGAGCGCCTGGTGGTGCGCATTGCGTCGCGAACGCATTACGTCAGCGGGCTGGCGCGCGACGACGGCCAACCCGGGCGCACCTACGCCCTGCAGCCCGAAGACGACCTGCGCCGCCTGCCCGCGCCCGACGGCGTCACGCGCAGCCTGTATGGCCCCGATGGTCTGGTCGCAGGCAGCGAACGCAACGAGCGATTCCTGTTCTGGCCGATGGGCATCGTGAGCGCCGGCGCGATGCGGCAATGGGGCCACCACGCGACCGCATTCGTCGGCCGCCGCCACTTCGACGACGCCGACCTGCTCGACCGCCGCTTCGACTTCGCGCTGCCGTAATGAACAAGGGCCGGCTGAGCCGGCCCTTGCCTCTTGCGGACATCCGCAGGAGTGCGCTGGGATGCGCGCAACGCGCTCATCCCATGTGCAATCCACCGTTGCACGAGAAGTCGGCACCCGTCGTGAAGCCGCTGTCCTCGCCCGCCAGCCACGCGACCACAGAGCCGATCTCCTCGGGCGTGCCCAGCCGCTTGACCGGGATCGTGGCGATGATCTTCTCGAGGATTTCCGGCTTGATCGCCTTGACCATGTCGGTGCCAATATAGCCGGGGCTCACGGTGTTGACCGTCACGCCCTTGGCCGCCACTTCCTGCGCCAGCGCCATCGTGAAGCCGTGCATGCCGGCCTTGGCCGCCGAGTAGTTGGTCTGGCCGGCCTGTCCTTTCTCGCCGTTGACCGACGAGATCTGGATGATTCGGCCCCAGCCCTTTTCGACCATGCCTGGCACCACCTGCTTGGTGACGTTGAACATGCTGTTCAGGTTGGTGTCGATCACGGCCTTCCAGTCCTCGGGCGTCATCTTCAGGAACATGCGGTCCTTGGTGATGCCGGCGTTGTTGACCAGCACGTCGATCGTGCCGTGCTCCTGAGTCGCCTTGCTGAAGGCCGCGACCGTGGAGTCCCAGTCCGCGACATTGCCCACCGAGGCGTAGAACGTGTAGCCGAGCGCCTTCTGCTCGGTGAGCCACTTGTCGTAGTCACGGCTCGGTCCGCAGCCGGCGATGACCTTGAAGCCTTCCTTGTGCAGGCGCTGGCAGATCGCGGTGCCGATGCCGCCCATGCCGCCCGTGACGTATGCGACTTTCTGTGCCATGTGCTGTCTCCTTGCTGCAGATTGATGCCTGCGACTGTAGCGCCACGCCGGCCGCCTCGCCCCCTAGTCATCCCCAATCCGTGGCTGGCCCTCGTCAGGCCTTGACTTTGACGTAACGCCCGGGTGCCGGTTCGATGGCCTTGTGCTTGCGGTCGCCGTAGCCTTTGGGCGCACCCACCAACTTTCCCGCGTTGGGCTTGAGCCACCGGCCCCAGTCGGGCCACCAGCTGCCCGGCAGTTCCTTGGCCGATTCGAACCACTGCTGGGCCGTCCTGCCGGCGTTGCCGTCGACCCAGTGGCTGCGCTTCTTGGCCGCCGGCGGGTTGATGACGCCGGCGATGTGGCCCGAAGCGCCCAGCACGAAGCGGACCTTGCCCTTCATGATCTTGGTGCTCTCGAACGCCGCCTCCCAGGGCACGATATGGTCCTCGCGCGAGGCGTAGACGAACACCGGCGCGGCGATCTTGCCGAGATCGAGTTTCTCGCCGCAGACGGTGAGCTTGCCGGGCCGGCGCAGGTCGTTCTGCAGGTAGGTGTGGCGCAGGTACCAGACATACATCGGGCCCGGCAGGTTAGTCGAATCGCCGTTCCAGTACAGCAGGTCGAACGGTGGCGGCTTGACACCCTTGAGGTAATTGCCGACTACGTAGTTCCACACCAGATCGTTCGGACGCAGGAAGCTGAACGTGGTGGCGAGTTCCTTGCCGTGCAGCAACTTCGGGCCGCCTGGCGCCTTGGGCCCGAGCGTCATCTCACGCAGCTGCACCGACGCCTCGTCGACGAAGAGATCGAGCACGCCGGTGTTGGAGAAGTCAAGCAGCGTGGTCAGCAGCGTCACGCTCGAGGCCGCCTGCTCGCCACGCGCGGCCAGCACCGCCAGCGCGGTGGCCAGGATCGTGCCCCCGACGCAGAAGCCCAGGGTCTGGATCTGCTTCTGGCCCGTGATGGCCTGCACCTCGTGGATGGCGCGGATCGCCGCATCCTCGATGTAGTCGTCCCAGGTCTTGGCCGCGAGGCCGTCGTCCGGATTGCGCCAGCTGACGACGAACAGGCGATGCCCCTGCTGCACCGTCCAGCGGATCACCGAGTTCTCGGGCTGCAGGTCGAGGATGTAGTACTTGTTGATGCAGGGCGGGATGAACAGCATCGGCCGCGCATGCACCTTGGCCGTCAGCGGCTTGTACTCGATGAGCTGGAACAGCTCGCTCTCGAACACGACCGCACCTTCGGTGGTCGCGACGTTGCGCCCGACCTCGAATGCGCTCTCGTCGGTCTGCGAGACATGCCCCTGCTGGATGTCCTGCCACAGGTGGGCCAGGCCCTGCGTGATGCTTTCGCCC